>NZ_LATC01000014.1:0-67442 GCF_001414075.1 Mycobacterium sp. UM_11
ATGTGTATAAGAGACAGGTCGGACAGCACGGAGATGTTGAGCTGATCGACGTAGCTCCACACGGTGATGTTCAGCCCGCTGCCGGCGGTCAACGGACCCACCGAGTAGATCTCGGTGACCAGCGCGCCGCCCACCCGGCCGCGCTGTCGCGGCCCGGGCACGTTGGAGATGTTCAGGTTGAGGATCTTGTTGTGCCCGTCCCGGCCGGAGGCCCACCGGAAGAACGCCTGGGTGGGGGCGGGCGGCATGTAGGCCGCCCAGCGGCTGACCAGCTCCGGCCCCATCAGCTGGTTGCTCTCCTTGGCGGCGATGGCGTTCTCGTGGCTGCACCGCACCCGCTCCAGCGGATCGTCGGAATCGGTGGGCAGGCCTACCAGCACGCCGGTGAAGCGGTTCCCGGAGATCCGGTCGGGCGAGAAGTCGAAACTCATCGGCACCGACGCCAGGAGGGGTTCGGCCTGGCCGTCGTAGCGCAGCAGCAGCGTCCGCAGCGCCCCGGCCGACATGGCGAGCACCATGTCGTTGATCGTCGCGCCCAGCCGCTTGCCGGTCTCCTTGACGTCGGCCAGCGCCAGGGTGGCGGTGGCGAACCTGCGCTCGGGGGTGATCTTGTGGTTGATGAAACTCGGTGGCGGCTCGAACGGCCGGCTCAGCTCCGGGGACAGCTTGCGGGAGCTGCGCCGGACCCGGCCGAGCCCCTGGGCGGTGTAGCGGATGGTCCCGGGGATCCGTCCGACGTGGCGGAGGTGATCGGCGAACGCAGAACTCATCAGCTGCCGGGTGGTGGGCGGCGGATCGCACACGTACGGGCCGCCCTCCGGCCCCGGCTGCAGGTCCATGCCGCGGGCCAGCAGGTTGGCCGACGCGACGCCGTCGGCGAGCGCGTGGTGGATCTTGCCGACCACCGCGATGCGGTTGTTGGCGAGGCCCTCGACGAAGTACATCTCCCACAGCGGGCGGCTGCGGTCCAACGGCGTGCTCGCGATGCGCCCGATGGCCTCGTCCAGCTCGCGCCGCCCGCCCGGCGCGGGCAGCCGCAGCGGCCGGATGTGGTAGGAGAGGTCCAACTCGCAGTTCTCCCGCCACATCGGATGGTGTAGCTGGAACGGTATTTCGACCAGCTGGTAGCAGAACGGCTCGAGCTTGTTCAGCCGGCCGCGGATGACCTCGCGGAACGTGTCGATGTCGAAGTCATGCCGATCGGGATCCAGCTCGACCACAGCGGCTTTGATGGTGTGCATGTGCACGTTCGGCGTTTCGCTGTACAGCAGAACCGCGTCCCACCCGCTGAGCCGTTTCACCCCTGCCCCTTACCCATAGAGGGACCATACTCAGCGGCGGCAGTTCAGATAACCTCTTTGGCCGCGTTCGTCTTGGTGCGATACACCTGGTTGAGGAACAGCGACGCCGCGTGCGCCGCGGCGCCCGCCCGCTCCCCGTCGATGAGGTCGTACCCGTGGCCCGCGCCGGGCAGCTCCAGGTAGCCGACCATCGAGTGGGAGACCGCGCGCATCCGGTCGACGAAGCTGCGCGCCTGCTCGACCGGGATGACGCTGTCCCGGCTGCCGTGAATCACCAAGAACGGCGGGGCGTTTCGGTGCACGCGCGCCATCGGCGACGCGTCGCGGAACAACTCCGGGTGACGGTCCATCCGCTTGCGGACGACCACCCGCTCGAGGAAGTCGACGAACCGGTCCCGCTCGGGAGTCGAGCGGTCCTCCCAGTCGTAGCGGCCGTAGATGCCGACCACGGCATCCACCGAGGTGTTGGCGCCTTCGGGCAGCTTCGCGTGGTACTGCGCGTCGTCGGGGGTGAGCCCGGCCAGCGCGGACAGGTGGCCGCCGGCCGAACAGCCCGCCACCGCGACGAAATTGCGGTCACCGCCGAACTTGTCGACGTTTGCCCGCGCCCACGCGATCGCCGTCTTGACGTCGACGATGTGGCGCGGCCAGCGGTGATGCGGGGCGACGCGGTAGTCGATCGCAAGGCAGACCCAGCCCTGCTCGGCCAGCCGCGACATCAGGGCGGAGCCCTGCCCCATGCACCTGCCGTGCACCCAGGCGCCGCCGGGCACGAAGATCAGCACCGGCGCGGGCTGCGCTGGCAGGTCCTTGCGGCGCCAGACGTCGAGCACCTGCGCGGGGTGGTCGCCATAGTGGACCGCGCGACGGTGCAGGTAGCGGCGCTGGCGCAACCCGTCCCAGATCGGTGGCGTGCGCAGCGCGGCCGGCCACTCCAATTCGAGGTCCGCGGCGGACACGATGCCGCGCAGGGCCGCGACGGACACGTCCTGCAGGCTCGCCCCGTCCTGGGGCCGGGCGGCGTCGCCGTCCGACGGCCGCTGCTCCTTGCGCCCGGAAAGGAAGTCGTTCGCGTGCCGGGCGCCCCAAATGCCCATAGCGGTGAGTCCGCCCAGGGGCTCGAGGTGCTTACCGACCACCGGCAGCGAAGCGCTTGCGACGCTCAAGGCCAGCGCGTAGTCGCCGGGACGGGCCCGCAGCAACCATTTCGCGCACGAACTCATACTCGGCCTCCTTGCCGTCGTGTGAGGGCAGCGTACCCCCGGCCCCAACTTCGAAACTGACGTTTGAGCCGACGGCACGCGCGGCGTTGCATAAACGTCCCGCGCGCAATTGCTCTGTGACAAGTCGACCTGTTCAAAACCTTGGCAGCGTTTGCTGTCCGAGACCCGTCGCGACACGCTCATCTGGCGGCCAGGCACGCGATCACCCGGCCGCCGATCAGCCGGCAACCGGTCAGCGTCAGGCCGACCTGCGCGGCGAGCCCGGCGGCGCTGTCCACGCCGACCGACGCCCAGCGGAACCAGGGCCCGACCTCGCGCGCCGACTCCAGCCGCACCCAGCGCGAACGGACGCCGATGTCCTCGGCATCGAACTCGGCCACGCAGCGCCCGCCCCGCGCCAACAGCTCGGTCGCCCGCCCCAGGATGCGGCGCGGGTCTCCGCCGAGGCCGACGTTGCCGTCAACCAGCAGCACCGTCTGCCAGAGCCCCATCGCGGGCAGCGGGTCGAACACGTCGCCCAGCAGGACCGGTGCGCCGCCGCGGCCCGCCAGCCGGATCGCGGCCACCGAGCGGTCGATGCCCAGGGCCGGTATCCCCCGCTGAATCAGCCGGGCCACCAACCGGCCCGGCCCGCAACCCAATTCAATGGTCGGCCCGGTGCACATCTGCGTGACGGCTTCGTCGAAGTCTTCGTCGAAGGCGTCACCAGATCCATCACCGGGACACACGTCATCCGGACATCGCACGCCCAACCAGCGGTGCGCCGGCAGCGGCCGAAGCTCGCCGTCGTCGTGGCGGATCCAACATCGCTCGCCGCCGAGTGCCCGATCGTAAAGATGACCCAGCATTCACGTCCCTCGCGTCCTGCCCAACCGGGCGGCCCGCGCTCGGTCCCGGCGAGGGACGTTGCGACGACGAACTAGCAACAGCTGCACGCTGACACACGCTCGTCAGCATTGCTCCGATACCCCGATCTTCGACCGGTTAATCCAAGGGTTCTCACGGATCAACTGTCGAACAGGAAGGCGTCCAGCACGTCATTCACCCGGGCGGGGTCCTCGAGCGCCGCCAGGTGTGCGATCCCGTCGAGCACGCGGAAAGCCGCGCCGGGGATCGACTCGGCCATGGCCCGGGTCTCCGCGACCGGGAAGGTGGCGTCCTCCGCACCGGCGACCACCAGGACGGGCACCGTGATCGTTCGCAGCAGGGCGTGCTGGTCGGGCCGGGCGGGTACCACGCTGCGGACCGCCCACCGCGCCGATTCGATGTTGACCGCCCGCAGGTTCGCGCGCACGGCCTCGACCACGTCGGGCCGGGTGCGCAGCGTCGTCGGGCCGACGAAGGCGCGCAGCGCCGACCGCGTCAGGGGCGGCCGGATCCCGCCCAGCAGCGCCGCCCCGCGCAGCATGGCCGCGTACTTCGCCTTCTGAACGGCACCGGCTTTCGACGCCGTGCAGTTCATCAGGACTGCGCGGTGCACGCGGTCGGGATAGTGGGCCGCGAACGTGGCGCCGATCATGCCGCCCCACGAATTGCCGACGAAGTGGGCGCGGTCGATGCCGAGCCCGTCCAACAGGTCGACGACGCAGCGGGCGCAGTCGGCGAAGGTGAAGCCCGACCCGAGGGGCTCGCTGCCGCCGTGGCCGGGTGGGTCGATGAGCACCAAGCGGTGGGCCTCGCCGAAGCGCGCGGCCTGGCCGGCCCACAGGTCCCCGGTCATCAGCAGGCTGGGCCACAGCAGCACGGCGGCGCCGGCGCCGAGGGTGACCTGCACGCGGATCTTGCCGAGCACGGTGTCGACGAACCGCGGATTCAGCCGCGGGGCGTTTCCGCTCACGTTGCCTCCCGGTATCACTGATACCAGGTTTCGCCCGTGAGGCGTCGGGGATACTGATGCGGTGCCGCACACCGAAGTTCATCCCGACCTGCAGCGGATCGCCCGTTTCGCCCCCCGCCGCCTGGTCGGTCGCCGGACCCTGCCGATCATGCGGGCCAGCATGGCGTTGCGCGAACGCCTGGGCAGGCCCGCCCGCGACGTCGAGGTGATCACCCTGGGTTCGGGGGCGGGCGTCCGGCTCTTCCGGCCGGCGGGCCTGGCCGAGCCGTCCCCGGCGCTGCTGTGGATCCACGGCGGCGGCTACGTGATCGGCACGGCCAAGCAGGACGACCGGCTCTGCAGCAAGTTCAGCCGGCGCCTGGGCATCATTGTCGCGTCGGTGGAATACCGCCTGGCACCGGAGCATCCGTACCCCGCCCCGCTGGAGGACTGCTATTCGGCGTTGACCTGGCTGGCCGGGCTGCCGTCCGTGGACCGCTACCGGGTGGCGATCGGCGGCGCGAGCGCCGGCGGCGGGCTGGCGGCGGCGCTGGCCCTGCTGGCACGAGACCGTGCCGAGGTCAGCCCCGCGTTCCAGCTGCTGACCTATCCCATGCTCGACGACCGCAGCTCGGCCACCGGCCGCAGTCCGAACTACCGGCTGTGGGACAACCGCAGCAACGAGTTCGGTTGGTCGGCGTACCTCGGCGACGCCGACCCGCGGGTGGCGGTGCCGGGGCGTCGCGAAGACCTGAGCGGCCTGCCGCCGGCCTGGATCGGGGTCGGCACGCATGACCTGTTCCACGACGAGGACCTGGCCTACGCCGAACGCCTGACCGCCGCCGGGGTGCCGTGCCAGGTCGAGACCGTTCCGGGCGCCTTCCACGGCTTCGACCTCGTCGTGCCTAAAGCGCAAGTGTCGCAGCGGTTTTTCGACAGCCAGTGCGGCAGTCTGCGCGCGGCGCTCGCCCTCGCGGCGTGATCGCGGGTCACATCGCGAAGTAAACGAGCTCGCCGCCGATGACGGTGGCCGCCACCATGCCGGCGTCGAGCGCGGCCAGCGCGGTGTCCGGGGGCTCGCTCAGCACGCAGAGGTCCGCCGGCTCACCGACCGCGACCGTGCGCGGCTGGGCCGGCCGGTCCGGCCGGCCCAGAAACATCGTCAAAGCAGTTCGGGCGGAAACACATTCGTTCGCATTGAGCACCGCACCGCCGGGGGTGGTGCGGTGGACGGCGGCGCGCATGGCCGTCCAGGGGTCGCCGTGACCGAACGGCATGTCGGTGGAAAAGGCCACCGGCACTGCCGCTTTCGCCAGGGAGGCGACCCGCCAAAGCGCGGGATGCTCGGCGGCGGGAACGTCTGCGAGGTAGTGATCGCCACGCTCGGCGACGAAATTGGGCTGGGTCACCACCGTGACGCCGAGCTCGGCCAGGTCGGCCACGTTGTCGTCGGGCACCACGGCCGCGTGCTCGATGCGGTCCCGCGGATGGCCGCCGGCCGCCCGCAGTGCCGCGATGGTGACGACCAGTTGGGCGGCGGTCACGCAGTGCACGGCGACCGGCCGGTCCTCCCGGTGGTGCCCGGCGATCCAGTCCGCCAGGCCGTCCAGGTCGAGGCGGTCGTCGTGCAGGATCTTCTTGCCCGGGGACAGGAAGCTTGGCCGCGGCCGAAACTCGCCGCGCCGGTGCGCCACCATCAGCGACACCATGTCATCGGCGTCGAGATCGGGGGTGGCGTCGGTGACGCCGGTGACACCGGTCGCGGTGATGCGCCGGCCGAGTTCGGCCAGGTCGCTCTCGCGCCGCTGCAAAAGGTCCGACCAGCCGTGGTCCGCGCTGCGCAGGCGCCCATCGGGATGGTCGGCCAGCCCGACGCGGCCCAGCGCCTCGGAGTTGAGGATCCACAGCGCACCGCTGCGATGCTGGATGCGCACCGGGACGCGCCGAACCATCGCGTCGAGGGCGGCGCGGTCCAGGTCACCGGCCACTGATTCGTGATAGCCGACGGCGCGGATCCACCCGTCGGGTCCCGGCGTGGCATTCGACAACAGTTGGGTCAGTTGGGTTTTGGTGCTGACCCCGGGTGGGCCGACGAAGAACGAATCCAGCGCGGAGGCGGCCGAGCGCACGTGCACGTGGTGGTCGTGCAGGCCGGGCAGGACGAGTCCCCCGCCGGCGTAGAGCACGCTCTCGCCGTGCTCGGCCACCAGGGTCTCACCCATTTCGTCGATCCGGTCGCCGACCCTGATGTCGGTGGTCGTCCCGTCCAGCAGGGTGGCGCGCCGAATCAGCATGGGCTACAGGCCCGTTCGGATATCAAACGGCGCACGGCGTCGTTGTCGGCACCCAGCCGGGCCGCCGGCCGGGACGCCGGCGGGACCGGTGGGGGCGGCGCCGGCCGGTTCGCGACCGACGCTTGCATGGGCACCGCCGCGTAGCCGGCGGCGACGGCGGCCATCGAGATCTCGATCAGTTCGCCGCCGCCGCGGCCCAGCGATTCGGCGACCGCCCGGGTGGCGTCCAGCCCCGTCAGCGGATCGGCGATGGCGTCGCCGCAGAACACCGGCCCGTCGGCAGCGGCGCCGACCAGCCCGCCGGCCACCGCGGCGTCGTCGCCGAACGCGGGCCGGCCGTCCTCATGGCCTTTGATGCGCAACCAGATTCGCCCCGCCCGCGGCTCGGTCTGGTCCGGCCCCAGCCCCCGGCGGGTCAGCGCCGCGAGGCGCGAGCCCTCGATCACGACGTCGGCCGCGGCGAGCAACGCGCGCAACTCGTCGGCGTCAGCATCGAAATCCAGGCAGTACGAGAGCTTTTCACCGTTCATCCAGTCGAAGAACGCCGGGTTGCCCGCCCGGGTGCCGTCCGGGCGCGCCGGGCTCTCGACCTTGACGACGGTCGCTCCGGCGCGCGCCAGCAGCTGTCCGCACAGCGGGCCCGCCCACATGGACGACAGGTCGGCGATCAGCAGGCCGCCGGCGTCGCGGGCCGACCCGCGGACGCCCAAGGGTCGCGTCCGCGGCGACGCGGCCGCCGCTTCGCCCAGGGCCGCCGCGGGGATATCGAGCAGGGCCGCGCGCTCGACGATCGCCGAGCGCGGTTGGGTTGCGGCCCAGTGCCGCAGCGTCGGCCAGGGGTCGTCGGGCACGTCATCGGTTTGCACCAGCGCGGGGACGGCCGCGGCGTCGTCGGGGCGCGACAGCGTGATCGCGCACCAGCCGTCCGCGGCGACCAGCAATCGGGTGGCACCGCCGGCGGACACCCGGCCGCCGCGGGTGAGGCCCAGCAATGCGGCCCGCCCGGCCAGTAGTCCGGCGGCGTCGACGGTGATGCCCAGGCGCTCGCCGGCGGCCGCGGCCACCCGCCGGGCGCGGGTCAGCACGCCGGCGCGGGAGAAGTCGGGCGGCCCGTCCGGCAGGCCGGTCAGGTAGGCCAGCCCGCTACTGCCCCACATCGACGCGGCCGAGCTCACGCCCCCCATTGTGCTCGCGGGTCTCCTCAGAACTGCAGCGCGCTGAATCGCCAGTCCAACACCGCGCGATCCGGTTCGCCGACGGCGTAGACGAGCGACCGCAGCCCGAGCACGCCCCCGTGGGCGGTCGGCTCGGCGGTTTCGACATGCAGCTCGCTGTACAACGTGTCGCCCTCGTGCACCGGGCCGGTGTGGTCGCAGGATTGCCAGCCCAGCACCGTCACCAAATTGGGCAGCAGCCTGCTCGCCTGCGCGAGGGCCAGCCCGATGGTATGGCCGCCGTACACCAGTCGGCCGCCCGCGACGCGCGAATCATGGTGTGTCGCGGCGATATTCAGGGTCAGCCGGGCGAGCTCCGGCGCGTTGCTGACGACGTCGCCGGTGCTGTGCAGCACCGCGCCGGCCAGACTGGAATCGAAATGCGGACCGGGCACCTTGTCGCGGAACGCCGCGCCGTCCCATGTCGCGGTCGGGTCGGCCGCGGGGCCGGGCGCGTCGGTGCCGATGGCGGACAGGTCGTCGGGCGGCGCGGCGTCGGCCGCGGGCCGCCAGCCGGGGCCGGCGGGCAGCATGCCGCATCGGTAGAAGTCGAGCACCAACCGGTCGTCCTGGTCGACGGTGGTCATCCGCAGCGCCGCCAGTCCGGTCGGCGCCCGGCCGGGCTTCGGCGAATTGGGGCGCAGCCCAACCACTTCCGTGCGGGTATAGAGGGAATCGCCGATCACCGGGAACCGGTGGAACACCAGCCCGCGATAGAACAGGTTGGCCTTGACCCGCTGGGTGGCCAGCGTCGACTGCCCGATCGCCACGTCGCACACCAGCGCCGGATGCGCGAGCGGGGCGGGCAGGCCGGTGACGGCCGCGCACAGGTTGGCGTCCAGCGCGAGCCGCAGCCGATCGCCCACGATCGCCTGGTGGGCGGCGGCCAATCCCGACGACAGCGTCGCCGCGGGCGCCCAGTCGAAGACCTGACCGACCGAAAGGTCGTCGAAGTAGGGCCCGCCCTCCCGTACACGCGCATAGGTCACGGGGCCAATATGGCACATGTGAGAAGTGAGCTGAACGACGAAGAAGAGATGCTGGTCGCCACGGTGCGGGCGTTCATCGACCGCGACGTGAAGCCGACCGTCCGCGACGTCGAGCACGCCAACACCTATCCCGAGGCGTGGATCGAGCAGATGAAGCGGATCGGCATTTTCGGCCTGGCCGTCCCCGAGGAATACGGCGGGTCGCCGGTGTCGATGCCGTGCTACGTGCGGGTCACCGAGGAGCTGGCCCGCGGCTGGATGAGCCTGGCCGGCGCGATGGGCGGACACACCGTGGTGGCCAAGCTGCTGACGCTGTTCGGCACCGACGAGCAGAAGCGGGCCCACCTGCCGGCGATGGCGACCGGCGAGCTGCGGGCCACCATGGCGTTGACGGAGCCGGGCGGCGGTTCGGACCTGCAGAACATGACGACCACCGCTGTGCCTGACGGCTCCGGGGGCTTGCGCATCAACGGGTCCAAGACGTGGATCAGCAACGCGCGGCGGTCGGGGCTGATCGCGTTGCTGTGCAAGACCGATCCGCAAGCCACCCCGCGCCATCGCGGCATCTCGATCGTGCTCGTCCAGCACGGGCCCGGCCTGACGGTGTCGCGGGACCTGCCCAAGCTGGGCTACAAGGGGGTCGAGTCCTGCGAGCTGTCCTTCGACGACTTCTGTGCGCCCGAGTCCGCGGTCCTGGGAGGCGAGCTGGGCGAAGGCTTTTCGCAAATGATGAAGGGCCTCGAGACCGGCCGCATCCAGGTGGCCGCCCGCGCCCTGGGCGTGGGTACGGCGGCGCTCGAGGACGCGCTCGCGTATGCGCAGCAACGGGAAAGCTTCGGAAGGCCCATCTGGAAGCACCAGTCGGTCGGCAACTACCTGGCCGACATGGCGACCAAGCTGACCGCGGCGCGGCAGCTCACCCGCTACGCCGCCGAGCGCTACGACAGCGGTGAACGCTGCGACATGGAGGCCGGCATGGCCAAACTCTTCGCCTCCGAAGTGGCGATGGAGATCGCGCTGAACGCGGTGCGGATTCACGGCGGGTACGGCTACTCATGCGAATACGACGTGGAGCGGTACTTCCGCGACGCGCCCCTGATGATCGTCGGCGAAGGCACCAACGAGATTCAGCGCAACGTGATCGCCGGGCAACTCGTGGCGCGGGGCGGCATCTGAGCGCGAGTCCGAATGTGCGGGCTTGACGACGACGTGTGCTGTATCCTTGCCTGACTTATCCGCCAGCAAAGCGGCGGGCGGGTAAAAGCTACTGCGTCGAAAGAAAGTCGGCTGCCATGAGTTATCCCCCAGGGCCATACGAGGGCTCGCCGGAGTTTCAGGGTCAGCCGCCCGAATGGCAGGGCCAGCAGCCGGGCTGGCAGGCGCCGCAACCGGGTTATCCCGCGCCGCAACCGGGTTACCCGGCCCCGCAAGCGGGTTGGCCCGGCCAGGCCGAGCCGGACAACTACCTCGTCTGGGCCATCCTGTGCACCGTGCTGTGCTGCCTGCCGTTCGGCATCGTCTCGATCGTGTACTCCACCAAGGTCTCCGGGCTGTGGTCCCAGGGGCGGTACGCCGAGGCCCAGGCGGCGGCCGACAGCGCCAAGAAGTGGGCCATCATCGGCGCCATCGTCGGCGTCGTGTTCGCGGTGATCATGATCATCCTGTATGTGGCGATCGGCGTGATCGCCGTCTCCAACCTGCCGTCGACCACGACCACCACGTATTCGGGCTTCTGACAACGCTTTAGGCGCAGATGGTGTCGACCAGGCCCCAGGCCAGCGCGGTCTGCGCGTCGATGGTGCGGCCGGACAGCACGAGATAGGCGGTGCGCCACCGGCCGATCCGGCGGGTGACGCTCAGCGTCCCGCCGGCGCCCGGGATCAGGCCGAGTTGCAGTTCGGGTAGCCCGAACACCGCGTCGGCCCGCGCGGCGACCCGGCCGCAGAACGCCGCCATCTCCAGCCCGCTGCCCAGCACGCGGCCGTGCACCTCGGCCCTGCAGGCGCGGCCGAGCCGGGCGGTGAGCGCGTCGAGGGCCAGCGCGGGGCTGTGCCGGGTGCGGGCCAGGTGCGCGCTCGCCGGGTCGGCGAAGGTGCCGAATTCGGCGAGGTCCCCGCCGCTGCAAAACGACGGCCCGTTGCCGCTCAACACGATCCCGGTCACCGAGGGGTCCAGCTGCGCGACGGTCAGCGCCTCCAGCAGCGCGGCCCGGGTGTCGGTGGAGAAGGCGTTGTGGCGCTGCGGCCGGTTGAACGCGATGCGCAGCGTGTCACCGTCGCGCTCCGCCCGCACCGGATCGGCGATGTCGGGCACTTCGGCCGGGCCGCGTTCGCCCAACCAGCGCGCGAACTCGGGACCCGCCTGCAAGGTCGAGTAGGCCAACGATTCGGTCAGGACGGCGGGCAGCGCCGGGCCGGCGGGATCGATCGCTCGTAAGACGTCGTCGCACACGGCGCTTGCCCGCGGCCACCGCCCGCAGCGCTCGGTGAGCGCGGCCAGTGCGTCGGGCACCGAGTCGACGACGATCACCCGGCGGTCCGCGCAGTCGCCCTCCTCGGTCAGCGTGAATGTCGCGTTCTGGAGCCAGAATTCGGGGGCGCCCGCGACTTGCCCCACGGCGACGACCACCCCCGCGGGCATGACGTCGCCGGTCGGCGCCGGCTCCGCCAGGTCGACGATCCGCAGTGTCACACCGAGTACTTCTCGATCAGCCCGTTCTTGTAGAGCTTGCCGGTGTCGGTGCGCGGAAGCTGCGCCTCGAACGCGATGGAGCGCGGACACTTGTAGTGCGCCAGGCGATCCCGCAGCCACGACACCAGCTCGTCGGCGAACCTGTCCGTGGCGTCCGCGGGGTCGACGGTCTGCACGGCCGCCACGACCCGCTGCCCCATCTCGTCGTCGGGCACGCCGAATACCGCCGCGTCCAAGACCTTCGGGTGAGTCACCAAGAGGTTCTCGGCTTCCTGCGGGTAGATGTTCACCCCGCCGGAGATGATCATGTGGTGGCGCCGGTCGGTGAGGTACAGGTAGCCCTCGTCGTCGAGGTAGCCGATGTCGCCGACGGTTGCCCACCCGTGCCTGGAGCGGGAGGCGGCGGTTTTCGTCTCGTCATTGAGGTATTCGAACGACATTCCGCCCTCGAAGTAGATCTCGCCCGCCTGCCCCGGCGGCAGCTCGTCGCCGTTCTCGTCGAGGATGTGCACGGCGCCTGCCATGGGTTTGCCCACCGAACCCGGATGCGCCAGCCAGTCCTCGGCCATGATCAGCGTCGACCCGTGGGCTTCCGAGGAGGCGTAGTACTCGTCGATGATCGGGCCCCACCAGTCCATCATCTGTTTCTTGATCTCGACCGGACAGGGCGCCGCCGCGTGCATCACCCGCTGCAGGCTGGACAGGTCATACGAATTGCGCACCGCCTCGGGCAGTTTCAGCATCCGGGTGAACATTGCCGGGACGAACTGGCCGTGCGTGACGCGGTAGCGCTGGATGGCCTGCAGGCAGCCCTCGGGGTCGAACTTCTCCAGCACCACGGTCGTGATGCCGCCCGCCTGCGCGCTCATCGACCACACCGACGGCGCGGTGTGATACAGCGGCGCGGGGCTCAGGTAGATCGAGTCGGGCGTCATCCAGAAGCCGACGAGTGCGGACATCATGCCGGGCGCCTCCGCCGGCGGCACGTGCGGCAATTCGCGTTTGATGCCCTTGGGCCGGCCGGTGGTGCCCGACGAATACTGCAGCAGGTCGCCCTCGAGCTCGTCGTCGATCGGCGTGTCCGGCTCGCCCGCAACGCATTCGGGGTAGCGCTGCCAACCGTCGAGGTCGTCGTCAGCGATCAGCAACAGTTCGGGCAGGCCGCCCGGCAAGTGCTCGGCCAGGTTCTCGCAGGTTTTGCGCAGCGCGGCCGACCCGATGATCGCCTTGGCGGCGCTGTTGTCGACGATGTAGGCGGCCTCGGCCGCCGTCAGGTGGGTGTTGATCGGCACGTAGTACAGACCGCTGCGGCGCGCGGCCCACATGACCGCGTGGATGTGCTCGTTGTTCTCCATGAGGATCGCGACCACGTCACCCTCGGTGAGGCCGGCCCGCCGGAAGTAGTGCGCCAGCCGGTTGGCCCGCGCCTCCAGCTCGTCGAAGGTGATGACGGTGCCGGACGGGTGAAGAATGATCGCGGGCTTGCCCGTCCCGAGATACTCACGAATCTGCATGCGCAGACTGTACCGCCGAAAAACTTGACGGGTGTCAAGTGGTTGCTGAAATCCCGGTCATCGGCGGATTCGCCGCCCCCGGCGCGTTCGCCGGTACGGTACATTGCCCCTACGCCGCCGGTTTGCTGGCGCGACGGGTTCGGAGGTGCACATGGACACGGTGCCCGCCGCGTGCTGTTCCCCCACCGGCCAATTCGGCGTGTACGACTATGTCGACGGCATGGAGCGCCTGCTGCAGGCGGTCCAGGAACTGTCGCTGGCGCGCAGCCTTCCGGAGATCCAGCGCATCGTGCGGACCTCGGCGCGCGAGCTCACCGGCTGCGACGGGGCCACGTTCGTGCTGCGCGACAACGACACCTGCTACTACGCCGACGAGGACGCCATCGCGCCGCTGTGGAAGGGCAGCCGCTTCCCGATCGAGATCTGCATCAGCGGTTGGGCGATGCGGCATCGGGAAGCGGCGATCATCCCGGACATCTTCCGGGATTCGCGCATCCCGCAGGGCATCTACCGCGCGACGTTCGTCAAGAGCCTGGTGATGGTCCCGATCCGCAAGCTCGACCCGATCGGGGCCATCGGCAACTACTGGGCGCACCGGCATCCGCCGTCCGAGCAGGAGGTTCGCCTGCTGCAGGCCCTCGCGGACTCGACGTCGATCGCGATGGAAAACGTCCAGGTCTACTCCGAACTCGAGGAGCGGGTGCGCGACCGCACCGCGGAGCTTCAGAGAGCCAACGAGGAGATCAGCCGGCTGTCCGTCACCGACGAACTGACCGGGCTCAACAACCGTCGCGGCTTCTACCTGCTGGCCGAGCAGAAGCTGCGCGGCGCCCACCACCTCGGCCACAACTGCGTGCTCGCGTTCCTCGACGTCGACGGGCTCAAGCGGGTCAACGACGAACAGGGGCACGACGTTGGCGACGCCCTGATCAAGGATGTCGCCCGGGTGCTGCTCGGCGTGCGCCGCGAGTCCGACATCGTCGCGCGCCTGGGCGGCGACGAATTCTGCGTCATGGTCACCGAGAATGACGGCGGCACCGAAGCGGTCAAGGAGCGCCTCACCCGGGCCTTTCGCTCCTTCAACGCGAAAAGCGAGCGGCCCTACCGACTTTCGGCCAGCATCGGCCTGGTGCAGGCGCCCGTCGCCGAACACGCGAGCGTGGACGAGTTGCTGGCCCAGGCCGACGAACTGATGTACGCCGAGAAGAGGTCGAGCCCGCACTCACGGCGCGCGGGATGAGCTCTAGCGCAAGCTAATCGGCGTCGGCGAGCCGCTGCTTGAGCGCCTCGAACTCGTCCTTGACGCCGGTCGGCAGCTTCTCGCCGACGAACTCGAACCACTCCTCGATCAGGGGCAGCTCTTCGCGCCACTCGGCGGTGTTGACCGCCAGCGCCTTCGCGACGTCCTCGGCGGCCACATCGAGGCCGTCCAGGTCGAGGTCCTCGGCGCTCGGCACGATGCCGATCGGGGTGTCCTGGCCGCCGGCCTTGTGCTCGATGCGGTCGACGATCCACTTCAGCACCCGGCTGTTCTCGCCGAAGCCGGGCCACAGGAACTCGCCCTTCTCGCCGCGGCGGAACCAGTTGACGAAGAACACCTTCGGCATCTTCGACTCGTCGGAGTTCTTGCCGAGGTCCAGCCAGTGCTGGAAGTAGTCACCCACGTGGTAGCCCAGGAACGGCAGCATGGCCATCGGGTCGCGGCGCACCGTGCCGACCTTGCCCTCGGCGGCGGCGGTCTGCTCGCTGCCCATGGTGGCGCCCATGAACACGCCGTGCTGCCAGTCGCGGGCCTGCGTCACCAGCGGCACCGTGGTCTTGCGCCGGGCGCCGAACAGGATCCCCGAGATCGGCACGCCCTGCGGGTCGTCCCACTCCGGCGCCAGGATGGGGCACTGCGACATCGGGGTGCAGTACCGCGAATTCGGGTGGGCGGCTTTGGTTTCCGTCTCGCGGATGTACCAGTCCTGACCCTTCCAGTCGATCAGGTGATCCGGCTCGCCCTCGAGGCCTTCCCACCACACCTCGTCGTCATCGGTCAGCGCGACGTTGGTGAAGACGGTGTTGCCCGCGGCGATGGTGCGCATCGCGTTGGGGTTGGACTTCCAGTTGGTGCCCGGCGCCACCCCGAAGAAGCCGAACTCCGGGTTGACCGCGTACAGCCGGCCGTCCTTGCCGAAGCGCATCCAGGCGATGTCGTCGCCCAGGGTCTCGGCGCGCCAACCGGGGATGGTCGGCTGCAGCATCGCGAGGTTGGTCTTGCCGCACGCCGACGGGAACGCGGCGGCGAAGTAGTACGCCTTGTTCTCCGGGGAGATCAGCTTGAGGATCAGCATGTGCTCGGCCAGCCAGCCCTCGTCGTGGGCCATCGCCGACGCGATGCGCAGCGAGTAGCACTTCTTGCCCAGCAGCGCGTTACCGCCGTAGCCCGAGCCGTAGCTCCAGATCTCGCGGGTCTCCGGGAAGTGGGTGATGTATTTGGTGTCGTTGCACGGCCACGGGACGTCCTTCTGGCCCGGCTCGAGCGGGGCGCCCACCGAATGCAGTGCCTTGACGAAGAACCCGTCGTCGCCGATCTTCTCCAGCGCGGCCTTGCCCATCCGGGTCATCGTGCGCATCGACACCACGACGTACTCGGAGTCGGTGATCTCCACGCCCAGCTTGGGGTCGTCGGCGCCGAGCGGGCCCATGCAGAACGGCACCACGTACATGGTGCGGCCCCGCATGCAGCCGCGGTACAGGTCGGTCATCAGGGACCGCATCTCGGCCGGGTCCATCCAGTTGTTGGTGGGACCGGCGTCGATCTCGCGCTCGGAGCAGATGAAGGTCCGCGACTCCACCCGCGCCACGTCGGACGGGTCGGACAGCGCCAGGTAGGAGTTGGGGTGCTTCTTCTCGTTCAGCTTGGTGAAGGTGCCCGCCTCGACCAGCTGACCGGCCAACCGGTCGAACTCTTCGGCCGAGCCGTCGGTGAACACCACGCGCTCCGGCTGGGTGAGCTCGGCGACCTCCTGTACCCACGACAGCAGCCCCTGATGTTTCGTGGGCGCGTTGTCCAAACCGGGAATGGTCGCTGAGGTCATCGAAGTCTCCTGAATTCTTCTGCGTCTCGGGCTTCTCGTTACAGCCATCGCGTATGCGGTCGCCCACACAACGGTGGACATGGTGGCGTTAACTACAGGTTATCGTGAGCAACTTGTCGGGGAAGTCTCGGGCAGGTATAAGCCTTCTCACAACAACGATTCAGAAGATCCCCCGGAATCGCCATCCCCGCTGAAAGAAGCCGGTTTTTCCGTCGCCTCGCTCGTCGCGTCCTTTTTCACGTCCGAAGCGGGCACATCAGACGCAGGTATACCCGATTCGCCGAGTTCCGCACGCACCGCGTCCAGGGCGGCCCGCACCGTGGGCATCTCCCGGTCCCGCGCCGCGGCGGCCCGCGAGGCGGCCATGGCGTGCGCGCGCAGCTCCCGGTCGATGGCGCTGACCTGGTCGCTCACCTCCGCGTTCTCCACCTCGTCCTGGGCCAGCACCGCCTTGCTCAGCACCGACTCGGCCACCAGCACCCGGGTGGCCACCAGCTCCTCGGCCACCGACCGCAGCGTGGAGGTCACGTCGCCCGCCCAGCGGTCCAGGACCGCCCGGTCGCGCAGCAGGCTGCGGAGGTTGACCACCAGCAGGGTGACCGCCAGCCCGATCGCCACGCAGGCCACGGCCGCGGCGACGGAAAGGGCGGGATTGAGGCGCGCGGCCAGCCCGCTCAGCAGCCGGCTCAGGGTCAGCGCCACGCCCAGGCCGAACCCGGCGCCCAGCAGCAGCATCAGCCAGGTCTCGTGCCGCCGCGATTTCAGCGGGGGCGGCGGGACGTCGACCGTCGGCAGCTGCTCGAGCGGCGGCAGCGTCGTCGCGACCCCCACCACCTGCGCCACGTCGGTGAGGTGGGTGGCGGTGCCGTCGTTCACTTCGGCGACCACCTCGTCCAGCCGCCCGCGCGCGTGCGCCTCGAAGTTCGCCATGGCGCGCCGGGACAGCCCGGCGGCGTCTTCCTGCAGTTCGCTGCGCACCGACGAGCTGCGGTTGCGCGCGAAGTGGGACAGCTGAACGCGGGCCTGCTGGATCTGGCCGCGCAGCGTGATGGTGCGCTCGGTCTTGGCCTCGCGCCGCTGCCGCAGGGCCGTGCTGCGCTCGGCGCGCAACGCGTCGACCCGTGCCCGCCGCCCGGCGCCGTCGGCATCGCGGTCGAACCGCTGCGCGACCGTGTTGAGCCGGAACTCCCAGGCGCGCAGCCTGTTTCGGCGCGCGAGCTCGGGGTCGGCCAGCCGCGCCGAGAGCGCCGCCACCAGGTCGTCGACGTTCGGCTCGCCCAGGTCGGGCAGTGCGGCCGCGCCCACCCAGGGCACTTCGCCGTAGCGCGGCGCGTGCGCGGCCAGCGTCTCGCGGTTCGCGGCGACGACGTCGCGCCACCCCCGGTGCACGTCGATCTTGGACACCACGCCGACCACGGCATCGGTCTGCGCGACGGCGGCGTCCAGCAGCGCGCAGTCCGACGGCGTCAGATGGGCCGCCGCGGATACGACGAACACCACCGCCATCGGCACGTCACCGGGCCCCAGTTCCGCGGACTCGACGAACTTGTGCTCCGGCAGCCGTTCGGCCAGCGCCGCGGCCACCGCACTGACCCCGGCCATCCACGGCCCGGTCACCAGCACCACGTCGCGGCGGTGGATGGCCGGGGCGTCCAGCTCCGGTCCGATGTCCGCCACCAGCGCGTCGACCTGGGCCACCGGATCGTCGTGCGTCTCGCCGCTCACCGCCAGTCCCCCCGGGCCAGCGAACCGCAGGTCTGCGACCACAGCCGCATCGATCCCCTGGCGATGTCCGCCCCGCAGGCGCGGTGCAGGTCGCTCGCCGCCGCGCGGCTGTACCGCTGCCAGCGCACCGCGCGCGGCAGGTGCGCGGACGGGTCGCCGTCCCAATCCGCCGGTCCCGCGTTGTCCCGGTCCAGCCCGGCCGCCGCGGCCAGGTCGACGGCGGCCGCCATGCGGGCGAGCACCGTCTCGTCGCGGGACAGGAACCCGCTGATGGTCTCGTCGCCCACCGCGAGCGCCTCCAGATCGGCGACGGCCTCGAGCACCCGCTGGTAGCGCGTCTCGGCGCCGGCGATCGAGAGGCGGGACAGCACGGCGTCGACCCCGCTCGTCCGGCGCAGCAGCGCCCGCACCTGCGCGGGCGTCCGGCCCTGCCGGACCGCGGCGACGCCGAGCGCGATGCCGAACAGATCCAGGGTGGCCAGCAGGCGCAGCCGCATCTCGGCCGGCACGGGGTTGTCCGCGGACAGGAACCCGGCGAACGAACCGTCGAGGGCGGCGGCGCCGGGATGCGCGGCCAGCGTCCGCAGCGCCGCCCACAGCGGGGCGTCCAGGCCGTCGAGCGCGGCGACGGCGAGCAGCGCGGCCAGCGGAACCATGGGCGCGCCGGCGACCTCGGCGAGCTCGGCGCAACGGGTCCGCGCCGCGGCGATGGGCCCGTCGCCGCGGGAGAGCGGCCCGGCCAGGTCCGCCTTGTTCAGCACCGCAAGCACCGGGCGTTGCGCGGCGGCGATCGCGTCGATGTCTTCGGGCTTGACCACCTCGGTGGTCACGTAGACGACGAGGTCGGCGTCATCGGCGGTGGTCACCGAGATCCCCGCGGCCGCTCCGACGCGGTCCAGCGCCCGGGCCACCGTGGCGCAACCCACGCCGCGGCGTCCCCGGACGTGCACGCGCAGCGGAGCGGCGGTCCGCTCGGCGATGGCCGTCACCCGTGGGTCGGCGTGACCGGCGGCGAATCGCGCCAGCTCGTCGACGAAATCCCGGTGTCCTTGTCCCCTCATGGTCCTCTCATGTCCTGCGTGCGGTGCGACGGTTCCGACCCGGGGGCCGATCGGAGTTCCACCGAATCGTGGCACTTGCGTCACTTTGATGCGAGCCACCGTCTGACTGTTACCAGCTGAAGGCAACTGTTGGGTATCAATCTGGACCAGGGGCGGCTACATCACTCGGTTATGGGTCACGATGGACAAATGCATGCGCAACCCGGGGTGGGAATGTGTCGGGTCGCGCCGGAGGAGCAATCGGACGACCGCCGCGACCAGCGCTATCTTCCGGCATCGACGTTTCGCTCCCGACGGTCGGCCCTGTCCGACGCCCAGCGGCAGACGTGGGAACGGCGGTGGCCGGAGCTCGGTCTGTCCCTGGGGGGCGGCGAAAGCGATGACCCGTCGCCGCTGGACACCCGCGCATGGTTCGGCCGGCAGGCGCCGCTGGTGCTCGAGATCGGTTGCGGCAGCGGCACTTCGACGTTGGCGATGGCCAAGGATGAGCCCGGTATAGATGTGATCGCGGTGGAGATCTACAAGCGGGGGCTGGCGCAACTGCTCTGCGCGATCGACCGCGAGGGGGTCGGCAACGTCCGGTTGATCCGCGGCAACGCGGTCGACGTGCTGCAGCGGCTGATCCCGTCCCGCTCCCTCACCGGGGTGCGCGTCTTCTTCCCCGACCCCTGGCCGAAGGCCCGGCACCACAAGCGCCGGTTTCTGCAGCCCGGCACGATTGGCCTGATCGCCGACCGGTTACTCCCTGGTGGTGTCCTCCATGCCGCGACGGACCATGCCGGCTACGCCGAGCACATCGGCGCCGTCGGCGATGCCGAGCCGCGGCTGTCGCGCGTCGACGACGCAGGCGGGTTGCCGATCTCGGTGGTGCGGCCGACCACCAAATACGAGACGAAAGCCCACGATGCGGGCAGCGCCGTCACCGAATTCATCTGGCTACGACATGAGTAGGCGATGACCATGAGCCTGGCGGAAGAAAAGACCGTGGCAGAACAGCCGGTGGCGGTGTTGTCCGACGACGCGCTGGGCGGCTTCTCCCCGCCGGGCGGGCGGGTGTTGCTGGTGTGGGACGCGCCCAACCTCGACATGGGGCTCGGCTCGATCCTGGGTCGACGCCCCACCGCGCTGGAGCGCCCGCGGTTCGACGCGCTGGGCCGCTGGCTGTTGGCGCGCACGGCCGAGGTCAGCGCCGGCCGGCCGGGCGTCGTGGTCGAACCCGAGGCCACCGTGTTCACCAACATCGCGCCGGGCAGCGCCGACGTCGTCCGCCCGTGGGTGGACGCGCTGCGCAACGTGGGGTTCGCGGTATTCGCCAAGCCGAAGATCGACGAGGACAGCGACGTCGACCGCGACATGCTCGCCCACATCGAGCTGCGGCGCAGCCAGGGGCTGGCGGCGCTGGTGGTGGCGTCGGCCGACGGACAGGCATTTCGTCAACCGCTGGAGGAAATCGCCCGCACCGGAGTCACCGTCCAGGTCATCGGATTTCGCGAACATGCGAGTTGGGCGCTAGCGTCGGATACCTTGGACTTTGTCGACCTGGAAGACATCAGCGGTGTGTTCCGGGAGCCGTTGCCGCGAATCGGCCTGGATTCGCTGCCTGACCAGGGAGCATGGCTGCAGCCGTTCCGGCCGCTGTCCGCTCTGTTGACCGCGCGTGTGTGACACTGGCTTGAAAAACCGAAACGTACCGTGCGGGTCGTCAACGATCCAGTAAGGAGCTTGCGTGTTCGCCTGGTGGGGTCGAACTGTGTACCGGTACCGGTACATCGTGATCGGGGTCACGGTAGCTCTGTGCCTGCTGGGCGGCGTTTTCGGGATGAGCCTCGGCAAGCATGTCACACAGAGCGGCTTCTACGACGAGGGCAGCCAATCCGTGAAGGCCTCGGTGCTGGGCGACCAGACCTACGGCCGCGACCGCACCAGCCACATCGTCGCCACCTTCACCGCCCCCGAGGGCAAAACGGTGGACGACCCGGCCTGGCGGGACAAGATCGTCGCGCAGCTCAACAAGTTCAAGACCGACCACGCCGACCAGGTCGTCGGCTGGGCCGGCTGGCTGGCCGCGCCCGATAGCACCAACCCGTTGATCAAGGGGATGGTGAGCGAGGACCGCAAGCACACCTTCGTCTCCATCCCGCTCAAGGGTGACGACGACGACAGCATCCTCAACAATTACAAGGCCATCGCGCCCGACCTGCAGAAGCTCGACGGCGGAACGGTGGCGCTGGCCGGGCTGGAGCCGATCGCCAACGCCCTGACCGGCACCATCGCCACCGACCAGCGCCGCATGGAGGTCCTCGCGGTCCCGATGGTGGCGGTGGTCTTGTTCCTGGTGTTCGGCGGTGCGGTCGCCGCGGGCATGCCGGCGATCGTGGGTGGGCTCAGCATCGCGGGCTCACTGGGCATTCTGCGGCTGGTCGCCGTTTTCGGGCCGGTGCACTATTTCGCCCAGCCGGTGGTGTCGCTGATCGGCCTGGGTATCGCGATCGACTACGGGCTCTTCGTGGTGAGCCGGTTCCGAGAAGAGATCGCGGAGGGTTACGACACCGAGACCGCCGTGCGGCGCACCGTGATGACGGCCGGGCGCACCGTGACGTTCTCGGCGGTCCTGATCATCGCGTCGAGCGCCAGCCTGCTGGTGCTGCCGCAGGGCTTCGTGCACTCGCTGACCTACGCGATCTTCGCCGCCGTGGGGCTCGCCGCGTTGCTGTCGATCACGTTCCTGCCGGCCTGCCTGGGCATCCTCGGCCGCCACGTCGACGCGCTGGGCGTGCGGACCGCATTCCGGGTGCCCTTCCTGCGGAACTGGAAGTGGTCGCGGGCCTACCTGAACTGGCTGGCCGATCGGCTGCAGAAGACCAAGACCCGCGAAGAGGTCGAGGCCGGGTTCTGGGGCAAGCTCGTCAACTGGGTGATGAAGCGGCCGCTGGCGTTCGCCATCCCGATCGCCGTCGCCATGATTTTGCTGGTCATCCCGCTGAGCAACCTGTCGTTCGGCGGCATGAGCGAAAAGTACCTGCCACCGACCAATCCCGTGCGTCAGGCGCAGGAACACTTCGACAAGCTCTTCCCCGGCTACCGCACCGAACAGCTGACGATGGTGATCCAGAGCACCAATCACAGCAAGGTCACCGACCAGCAGGTCGCCGACATCCGCAACAGGATTTCCTCGATCGGCGGGTTCACCGACAAGACCTGGGAGGAGCGGCCGTGCCCGACCATTGCCGGCAACCCCTGCGTCGCCGGACCGAACGGCACGACGGTGCCCAAGGACGGCTCGGTGCGCGTGATCCAGAACGGCCTGGTCAATAAGAACGACGCCGCCAAGAAGATCAGCGAACTCCGGGCGATAAATCCGCCGAAGGGCTTCAACCTCTATGTCGGCGGCACCCCCGCCCTGGAGCAGGACAGCATCCACAGCCTGTTCGACAAGGCCCCGCTGATGCTGGTGCTGCTGCTGGGCGCCACGCTGCTGCTGATGTTCCTGGCGTTCGGGTCGGTGGTGTTGCCGGTCAAGGCGGTGCTCATGAGCGCGCTGACGCTGGGGTCGACGATGGGCATCCTGACGTGGATCTTCGTCGACGGCCATTTGTCCGGCGTACTCAACTTCACGCCCACCCCGCTGATGGTGGTGGTGATCGCGCTGGTGGTCGCGGTGGGCTTCGGCCTGGCCACCGACTACGAGGTGTTCCTGGTGTCGCGCATGGTCGAGGCGCGCGAGCGCGGCATGTCGACCGCCGAGGCCATCCGGATCGGCACCGCGACAACCGGGCGCCTGATCACGGCCGCCGCCCTGGTGCTCGCCGTCGTGGCCAGCTCGTTCGTGTTCTCCGACCTGGTGCTGATGAAATACCTGGCGTTCGGGCTGATGGCGGCGCTGCTGCTGGACGCCACCGTGGTCCGGATGTTCCTGGTGCCGTCGGTGATGAAACTGCTCGGCGACGACTGCTGGTGGGCCCCGCGCTGGGCCAGGCGGCTGCAGAACCGGATCGGGCTGGGCGAGATCGACCTGCCCGACGAGCGCAAGCGGCCGACCCTCAACGGGCGCCCCGCCCGCCCGCCGGTGTCGGCCAGCCTGGCCGCGGCCGCGCCGCGCGCACCGCACGATCCCACCCACCCCGCGGCCCTCGAGCCGTCGCGCGCGACGCGCCCGGGCCCGGCCGAGCCGAAACCCGGTCAGGAAGTGCCCGCGGGCGCGGCGATGCGCGCCCCGGCGCAGGCGCCCGACGCCGCGCGGTCGCAGACCCGGCCGCCGACGGAGGCCAAGACGACGCGGCTTTCGGTGCCCAACGCCGGCCCCGCCAACCCGGCGCCGCCGGCGCCCGCGCGGCCTGTCACCCCGGGCCCCGCGGCGCCACCGCCGCCGCCATCCGGCGGCCAGACCCGCGCAATCCCGGTGCCCGGCAATCGATCTGACGCCGGCGACGCCGAACCGACCACCGCGTTCCCGTCCGCACGGTCGGAGGGCAACGACTCCGAACCGGCCACCGAGAAGCTCACCTCGCACCCACAGGGCGACAACGGCGACGCGCGCCAGCGCCGGCGCTCCGGCGGCGGCGTGTCCGCCCAGGACCTGCTGCGGCGCGAGGGACGGCTGTAGATCCCGGTCCGGCTAGGTTTCCGGTTTGTCCGGTTCCGCCTGCAAGATCGTGCCCTCGTCGGCCTCCTCGGCCTGCTTCTCGGATTCGGCGGCCGGGTCCGGGGCGGTCAGCACCTGGATCGCGTTGTTGAGGAACGCCACTGTCGGGACGGCGAGCAGCGCGCCGACGATGCCGGCGAGCACGCCGCCGGTGGAGATCGCCAGCACCACCGCGAGCGGGTGAATCGACACCGCGCGGCCCATCACCAGCGGTTGCAGCACGTGGGCCTCGAGCTGGTTCACGGCGATCAGCAGACCGAGCGTGATCAGCGCGTAGACAACGCCTTTGGCCAGCAGGGCGACCACCACGGCGAGCAGGCCGGACACCAACGCACCGATCAACGGGATGAAGGCGCCCAGGAACACCAGCGAGGCCAGCGGCAGCGCCAGGGGTATGCCCATGATCGCCAGGCCCGTGCCTACGCCGGCCGCGTCGGTGAGCGCCACCAGGAAGGTGGCCCGCACGTAGCCGGTCAGCGACCCGTAGCCGGCGCGGCCCGCCTCGCTCACCCGGTCGCGGACGTCGGCCGGAACGATCCTCGAGACGTAGGCCCAGATGTTGCGCCCGCCATAGAGGAAGAAGATCAGCGTGAACAGCACCAGCACCGCCGCGGTGACCAGTTCGGTGATGGTGGCCGCCGTGGACAGGGCGCCGCTTTCCAGCTTCGCCTGGTTGTTGCGCAGCGCCTCGATCGCGGCGTTGCCCGCGTTGTCGATCTGTTCGCGGCGCAGGTGCGCCGGCCCGTGGATGAGCCAGCGCCGGGTGGATTCGATGCTGTGGGTCACCTGTTCGGTCAGGCCCGGCAAACCGTCGACGAACTGGTTGACGACGAACGCCAGAATGCCGCCAAGGAGCGCGAAGCCGCCGAACAGCACCAGCGTCACCGCGCCGCCGCGGGGCAGGCCGCGTCGATCCAGCCAGTCGACCACCGGCAGCAGCAACGCGCTGAGCAGCAGCGCCACCAGTACCGGGACGACGATGACCTCGAGCTTCTTCACCACCCACAGCAGGGCGACCAACGCGGCGAGGATCACCAGCAAACGCCAGGCCCAGGCTGCGGTCTTGCGGACAATGGGTTCGACCGAAGCGTCGTCGGTGTTTGCTGGCATGGCGTGAGCCTATCCGGCGGGCGGCGGCGCCAAACGTGCGCGGACTCCACCGCGCGCCGCCCGGGCGCGGCCATGCCGCCACGATCCGGTTACGACCCCGGAACTTCCCAGACACGGTCGGCCCCGCGCGACGATCCCCGCGCCACCTGCACCGTTACCCTAAATCACGTGCCGCACGACGCACCGGCCCGCAATCTCGACTTCCCGCGCGAAGAGACCCCGCGCGGGAAGTACTGGTGGGTGCGCTGGGTGATCCTCGGGATCGTCGCGATCGTGCTTGCCGTGGAGGTCGCCCTGGGCTGGCGTCAGCTGGCCAAGGCGTGGACGAGCCTGTACGAGGCGAACTGGTGGTGGCTGCTGGCATCCGTCGTCGCATCCGCCGCGTCGATGCACAGCTTCGCGCAAATCCAGCGCACCCTGCTCCGATCGGCCGGGGTGCACGTCAAGCAACTGCGGTCGGAGGCAGCCTTCTATGCGGCCAACTCGTTGAGCACCACGCTGCCGGGCGGGCCGGTGCTCTCGGCGACGTTTTTGTTTCGGCAGCAACGGATTTGGGGCGCCTCCACGGTGGTGGCGTCCTGGCAGCTGGTGATGGCGGGTGTCCTGCAGGCCGTCGGGCTGGCGCTGCTGGGCCTGGGCGGCGCGTTCTTCCTCGGCGCCAAGAACAACCCGTTCTCGTTGCTGTTCACCCTCGGCGGCTTCGTCGCGTTGCTGATCCTCGCCCAGGCGGTCGCGTCGCGGCCGGAGCTGATCGACGGGATCGGTTGCCGGTTGCTGTCGTGGGTGAACTCCGTGCGTGGCCGGCCCGCCGACACCGGCCTGGCGAGGTGGCGCGAGACCCTGATGCAGCTCGAATCGGTGAGCCTGAGCCGGCGCGACCTGGGCACCGCCTTCGGTTGGTCGATGTTCAACTGGATCGCCGATGTGGCCTGCCTCGGCTTCGCGGCCTACGCCGCCGGCGACCACGCGTCGGTCGCCGGGCTGACGGTGGCGTACGCGGCCGCCCGTGCGGTCGGCACCATCCCGCTGATGCCGGGCGGGTTGCTGGTGGTCGAAGCGGTGCTGGTGCCGGGCCTGGTGTCCAGCGGCATGTCGTTGCCCAACGCGATCTCGGCCATGCTGATCTACCGGCTGATCAGCTGGCTGTTCATCTCGGCGATCGGCTGGGTGGTGTTCTTCTTCGTGTTCCGCACCGAGAACGTCACCGTCCCGGACGATGAGGAGGCCGCGCCGGAACTCGAGCCGCCGGCGCCGCAGGTCCCGGCCGCCAACGATCCGACCGAGACCGCCCTGCAGGGCCCGTTACCGCCGGACCGCAGCCCCGAAGCCGGGAACTAGCCCGCGGTGTTGCCCCGCGGCGGCCCCGACAGCGGGTTGGCCGCCGGGGGGACCGGCGCCGGGGCCGCCGGCGGGCCGGCCAGCGGCAGCGCCCCCGCCGCGTTACCCGGCAGGCCACCGGCCGCGCCCTGCGCCTGCTGCATCATGCCCATCGCCTGGGTGGGCGAGATCGGCAGCTTGCACTGCAGCGAGAGGTTGGTCAACGGCTGGGCGATCGAGGTCATGTCGCCGGCGACCTTCGGGTTGGCCTCGAAGTAGGACTTCAGGCCGGTCATCGATTGCGGGCCGGCCTGCTGCTGCAGCATCGAGGTCATGGTCTGGTTGGTCTCCGGATGCGCGTCCAGGTAGTCGCCCATCGATTTGGAGACGGAACCAATCGTCCGGGCGATTTCACTGGCCGCGCACGGATCGTTGGCGCCCGTCGCCGGAGCCCCCGCCAGGACGGCCAGGGCGGCGCCCGGCACGACGGCGGCGATCAGCCCGGCGAGGATCCTGCGCCGCCCGGTCGCGGTGGCTCTCGTCATGGAAACTCCTTAGGTGTTCGCGGCATCGCGCGCAGCGCCGACGTGTGCGAACGGCTGCAATGGACGGCCCATCGATCGCGGAGTTCCCCATGGCCCCGCGGGCCATCCGACATCCTGCCATCGTCGGTCGCGGCCCTGCCAGCCCGCGGGATCGCGTGTGAGGAAACTCCCGCCCGGTAACCGCTTCACAACGAGTTGGCGGCGTCTTGACAACAACCCCGTCGCTGCAGCTCAGGAACCACGAAGCCGACATCATCCACAGGCCGCTGCGGTATCCTCGCCTGCACGCGTTGCGCGAGGGGAGTGAAGAAATCCAGCAGTTGATGATGCGCCTCAGCCGCAGCCTGCGTAAGTACCGCTGGTTGGTCTTCACAGGCTGGTTGCTGGCTTTGGTTCCGGCGGTCTACCTGGCCCTGACGCAGTCGGGGAATCTGACCGGCGGCGGTTTCGAGGTGGCCGGTTCGCAGTCGCTGCTCGTCCACGACCAGCTCGAGGAGCTCTACCACGACCAGGGCTCGTCCTCGCTGGCGCTGGTGGCGGCCCCGCGGCCGGATGCCAGCTACGCCGACATCAACGACGCCGTCGCGCTGCTGCGGAGCACCGCCGCCGAGCTGCCCGGCGTCTCGGAGGTGCCCAACCCCACCCAGCGGCCGCCGCAACCCGACCGGCCGTACGTGTTGTCGCTGCGGCTGGACTCCCGCAACACCAGCGACGTCGCCAAGCAGCTGCGCAAGAAGGTCGGCGTCAACGGCGACCAGCCCGGCCAGACCGCGGACGGCCGGGTGCGGCTCTACGTCATCGGGCAGGGCGCCCTGTCCGCGGCCGCGGCGCAGAACACCAAGCACGACATCGCCGCCGCCGAGCGCTGGAACCTGCCGGTGATCCTCATCGTGTTGCTGGCCGTGTTCGGCTCGCTGGCCGCCGCGGCGATACCGCTCGCGCTCGGCGTCTGCACGGTCGTGGTCACCATGGGCCTGGTCTACCTGCTGTCGTCCTACACGACCATGTCGGTGTTCGTGACGTCGACGGTGTCGATGTTCGGGATCGCGCTCGCCGTCGACTATTCGCTGTTCATCCTGATGCGGTTCCGCGAGGAGCTGCGGTCCGGCCGCGAGCCGCAGGACGCCGTCGACGCGGCGATGGCGACCTCGGGGCTGGCGGTGGTGCTGTCCGGAATGACGGTCGTCGCCTCGCTCACCGGGATCTACGTGATCAATACCCCGGCGTTGAAGTCGATGGCGACGGGGGCGATCCTGGCCGTCGCGGTCGCGATGCTGACGTCGACCACGTTGACCCCGGCGGCGCTGGCGACGTTCGGCCGGTCGGCCGCCAAGAGGTCGGCGTTTCTGCACTGGTCCCGCCGGCCCGACGGCGCCCAATCCCGGTTCTGGAACCGCTGGATCGGCTGGGTGATGCGGCGGCCGTGGATGTCGGCGCTGGCGGCCTCGCTGGTGCTGCTCGTGATGGCCGCCCCGGCTTCGTCGATGGTGCTGGGCAACAGCCTGCTGCGCCAGTTCGACTCGTCGCACGAAATCCGCGCCGGGGTGGGCGCGGCGGCCGAGGCCCTCGGCCCCGGCGCCCTGGGCCCGGTTCGGGTGCTGATCACGTTCCCCGACGGCGGCGCGGCCTCGCCCGAACACGGCCAGACCATCGGCGCGATCCGGCAGCGGATGACGCAGGCGCCCAACATCGTCTCGGTGGCCCCGCCGCAGTTCGCCGAGGACAACGGCAGCGCCCTGCTGTCGGCGGTGCTGTCGGTGGACCCCGAGGACATGCGGGCGCGCGAGACCGTCGGGTGGATGCGCGCGCAGCTGCCCAAGGTGCCCGACCGGGGAACCGCGCGAGTGGACGTCGGCGGCCCGACCGCCCTGATCAAGGACTTCGACGACCAGGTCTCCCAGACCGAGCCGTTGGTGCTGGCCATCGTCGCGCTGATCGCGTTCGTGATGCTGCTGGTCTCCGTGCACTCGGTGTTCCTGGCGCTCAAGGGCGTGCTGATGACCTTGCTGTCGGTCGCGGCCGCGTACGGCAGCCTGGTGATGGTGTTCCAGTGGGGCTGGCTGAAGGACCTCGGCTTCGCCCAGATCAGCTCGATCGACAGCACCGTCCCGCCGCTGGTGCTCGCGATGACCTTCGGGTTGTCGATGGACTACGAGATCTTCCTGCTGACCCGCATCCGGGAACGCTTCCTGCACTCCGGCAACACCCGCGACGCGGTCGCGTACGGCGTGAGCACCAGCGCCCGCACCATCACCAGCGCGGCCCTGATCATGATCGCGGTCTTCGTCGGCTTCGCGTTCGCGGGCATGCCGCTGGTCGCCGAGATCGGCGTCGCCTGCGCGGTGGCGATCGCGGTGGACGCCACCGTCGTGCGGCTGGTGCTGGTCCCGGCGTTGATGGCGATGTTTGCCCAGTGGAACTGGTGGATCCCCGGGTGGCTGTCCCGGATTCTGCCGTCGGTCGACTTCGACCGGCCGTTGCCCGCGGTAGACCTGGCCGACGTCGTGGTCATCCCCGACGACATCTCGGCCCTGACGGCGCCCAACGCCGACCTGCGGATGGTGCTCAAGTCGGCCGCCAAGCTCAAGCACTTGGCCCCCGACGCCATCTGCGTGACCGATCCGCTGGCGTTCACCGGGTGTGGGCGCAACGGCAAGGAGCGGCAGGGCGCCGCGGCGGCCGGGGCCGATCCGGACCGCGGCCGCGACCCCGGTCAGATCCCCCATCAGGTCAACATCGACGACGAGAAGGCGGGCGCCGTGGTGGGCACCGCCGACCGCAGGACCGGCACCAACGGGCACACCAACGGCGCCGCCGGGGCCAAGAAGCTGGTCGGGGGGCTGACCTCGCGCAACGGCATCGCCAAGGCCATCGTCGGCGCGGACCGGCCCGTGCACCCGGTCACGTTGTGGCGGGGGCGGCTGTCGGTGGCCATCGACGCGCTGGAGAGCGAGAACGGCAGCGCCGACCGGCCGCTCTACGAGCGTCGCAGCCCGGTGGAAACCACCCACGTGCAGCTGCCCACCGGCGACCGGCTGCTGGTCCCGACCGGCGCCGAGACGCTGCGCCTGAAGGGCTACCTCATCATGTGCCGTAACAGCCGCCGCGATTACGCCGACTTTGCGGATATGGTTGAAACGTTGGAGCCCGAGACCGCCGCCGTGGTGCTGGCGGGCATGGACAGGTACTACTGTTGTCAGTCGCCCAGGCGGCAGTGGATCGCCAGCCAGCTGGTCCGTCGACTCGCTGATCCCGATCCCTGCGATTTCGACGACGAGCAGGGGTCCGAGGACGACGCCCGCTCGGACTGGGAAGAGATCAGGCAGCGCTGCCTGTCGGTGGCCGTGGCGATGCTGGAGGAGGCGAGGTGACGTTGGCACCTGACCGACGCCCCGCACCGCCCCACCGGCCGGCCGCCGAGCCGCGCGGCCGCGACGGCGCGCCCGCCCCCGACCCCGACCAGCCGGTGGAGTTCTGGCCGACCTCGGCCATTCGCGCCGCCCTGCAGGGCGGCGACATCGCCACCTGGAAGCGCATCGCCGCCGCGCTGAAGCGCGATCCGTACGGGCGCACCGCCCGCCAGGTCGAGGAGGTGCTCGACGGCACCCGCCCCTACGGCATCTCCAAGGCGCTGTGGGAGGTGCTCGAACGCGCCCGCACCCACCTGGAGGCCAACGAGCGCGCCGAGGTGGCCCGGCATGTGCGGCTGCTCATCGACCGATCCGGCCTGGCGCAACAGGAATTCGCCTCCCGCATCGGGGCGAGCGCCGAGGAACTCGCCACCTACCTGGACGGCAGCACCAGCCCGTCGGCGGCGTTGATGATCCGGATGCGCCGCCTCTCGGACCGGTTCGTCAAGGTGAAGTCGACGCGTTCGGCGGAGTCCAACTGATCACCTGATCGGCAGCACGTCCGAGACCAGCCAGGCGTCGCCGTGCTTGGTCAGCGCGACCCGCAGCGCGGGCGCCGATTGGTTGGGCGGTTGCCCCGGCGCGTTCTGGGTGACCCGCAGGATCACCGCCACGCTCGCCGCCGCCGGCCCGAGCGCCTCGACCCCGGCCGCCAGCGTGGCGGCCTGCGCGGTGACGTTGTGCTGGGCCAGCTCGGAGCTGGACTTCGTGTACTGCTCCTTGAAGGCGGCCGCGTGCTCCGGGACGATCAACGCCGTGGCCCGGTCGATGGAGCTGTCCGGGGCGCCCGGGGTGAACGACGCCATCGCCTCCGCCATCCCCGTGGCGACGCGGACCACGTCACGCGAGTCGTCCTTGAATTCGCGGTCCGACCGCGTCCAATGCGTGTAACCGGTGACCACCGCGGCCACCAGCGCCGCCGTGCACAGGAAGACGACGGCCAGGCGCAGGCCCGGCGCGTCGTCGTCGGTGCCGACGCTGACCGAATCGCGCCGCAACAGCCAGAAATTCACCCCGACGCCCTCGACGATCAGCAGGACGAGCACCGAGCACACCGACACCCACCACAGCGGCCAGCCCAGCACCAGCCCGATCGCCAACAACGCCGCAATGGCCGCCAGCGGGGCCAGGATGTCGAAGGCGACGAGGCGCCAGACGTTTCTCATCGGATCGACTCCAGCCCCGAGATCATCAGCTTGCCCTCCACGTCGCACACGTCGAGGCGCAGATTCCAGTGCACCGTCTGCGGTTTGGCGCCGGCGTTCTCACTGACCGACGTCGCGACCAGCATCACCGAGTCCAGGCGGCTGGCAAACGGCGGCAGCTTCGTGGTCACCACCGGCCGGGACGTACCGGGCTGGGTGTCCAGGTCGCGGTGGACCGTCTCGACGGCCACCGCCTCGATCCGCCCGGCGCTCTTGGACTGCAGCTTTTCCACCACCTGCCGGTAGGGCTGCATGGCCGCGTCGAAGTCGGTGTTGAGTTCGCCGACCGTCCCGTCGTGCAGCCGTTGCAGGCTGGAATCGACGTTGCCGCTGTTCATGTTGATCAGCACCCCCGTCCAGTCGGCCGCGGTCTGCATGACCTGGGTGAGGTAGCGGCGTTCGGCCATGTCGTCGCGGTGCCCGGACCACAGGACGAATGCGAACACCACCGCCGCCACCGACAGCACCCCCAGGACGGCCGACGCGATGCCGTACGGGGAGAACATCGGGCCGTCGGCGGATTCCTCGTCGACGGCTTCGTCGGGATCTTCGACGTCCACCTCTTTCGTCGCTGCTTCGGTTCGCTCGCCGTCTGACATGGCCCGATCGTCGCACCCGGGAAAGATGGAAGGATGGCGGGGTGACTGTAGAGGCCATTCGCTCGGGCATCGACCTGAGCCACGTCGACGCCAACACCCGCCCCCAGGACGACCTGTTCGGTCACGTCAACGGCCGCTGGCTGGCCGAATACGACATCCCGGCGGACCGGGCCACCGACGGGGCGTTCCGTCAGCTCTACGACCGCGCCGAGGAGCAGGTGCGCGACCTGATCATCGAGGCGAGCCAGACCGGCGCCGCCCCCGGCACCGATCAGCAACGCATCGGCGACCTCTACGCCAGCTTCCTCGACGAGGAGGCCGTCGAGCGGCGCGGCCTGCAACCGCTGCGCGACGAGCTGGCCACCATCGACGACGCCGCCGACGCGGACGCGTTGGCGACCGCCGTGGGCGCGCTGCAGCGCACCGGGGTGGGCGGCGGCGTGGCGGCCTACATCGACACCGACGCCAAGAACTCCGCCCGTTACCTGGTGCACCTCACCCAATCCGGCCTCGGACTGCCCGACGAGTCCTACTACCGCGAGGAGCGGCACGCCGAGGTGCTGGAGGCGTACCCGGGTCACATCGCGCGGATGTTCGCCCTGGTGTTCGGCGGTGACTCGGCCGATCACACTCGGGACGCGGAGCGCATCGTCGCGCTGGAGGCCAGGCTGGCCGAGGCGCACTGGGACGTGGTCAAGCGCCGCGACGCCGACCTCAGCTACAACCTGCGCACGTTCGCCCAACTGCGCGACGAATCGCTGGGGTTCGATTGGGCCGCCTGGGCCACCGCCCTGGGCGCCGGCCCCGAGGGACTCGCCGAAGTGATTGTGCGCCAACCGGATTACCTGCGCGCGTTCGCCGAGCTGTGGCGCAACGAGGACCTCGAGGTGTGGAAGAGCTGGGCCCGCTGGCGGTTGATCCGCGCCCGCGCGTCCTGGCTGACCGACGACCTGGTCGCCGCGGACTTCGACTTCTACGGCCGCCTGCTCACCGGCGCCGAGCAGATCCGCGAGCGCTGGAAGCGGGCGGTGTCGCTGGTGGAGAGCCTGATGGGCGACGCCGTCGGAAAGCTCTACGTGCAGCGGCATTTCCCGCCGGACGCCAAGGCCCGCATCGACGCCCTGGTGGACAACCTGAAGGCGGCCTACCGGCAGTCCATCCACGAACTGGACTGGATGACCCCGCAGACCCGGGAGCGCGCCCTGGCGAAGCTGGACAAATTCGTCGCCAAGGTCGGCTACCCGGCGAAGTGGCGCGACTACTCCGCGCTGGTGATCGACCGCGACGACCTCTACGGCAACTTCCGGCGCGGCTACGCGGTCAACCACGACCGCGAGCTGGCCAAGCTGGGCGGCCCGGTCGACAGGGACGAGTGGTTCATGACGCCCCAGACGGTCAACGCCTACTACAACCCGGGGATGAACGAAATCGTCTTTCCCGCGGCAATTTTGCAGCCCCCGTTCTTCGACCCGGACGCCGACGACGCCGCCAACTACGGCGGGATCGGCTCGGTGATCGGGCACGAGATCGGGCACGGCTTCGACGACCAGGGCGCCAAGTACGACGGCGACGGCAACCTGGTGGACTGGTGGACCGACGCCGATCGCGCCGAATTCGGTTCCCGCACCAAGGCTCTCATCGAGCAATACGACGCCTACACGCCGCGCGGGTTGGGCGGGGGCCACCACGTCAACGGCGCGTTCACCGTCGGGGAGAACATCGGCGACCTGGGTGGGTTGTCGATCGCCCTGCTGGCCTACCAGCTGTCGCTACAGGGCCGGCCCGCGCCCGTCATCGACGGGCTGACCGGAGTGCAGCGCGTGTTCTACGGCTGGGCGCAGGTGTGGCGCACCAAATCCCGTGCGGCCGAAGCGATCCGGCGGCTGGCGACCGATCCGCACTCACCGCCGGAGTTCCGCTGCAACGGCGTCGTCCGCAACATGGACGCGTTCTACGACGCGTTCGACGTGGGCGAGAGCGACGCGCTGTTCCTCGAGAAGCAGCGCCGGGTCAGGATCTGGAACTGACGGCGGCCGGCACCGGCTCGATCCGGGCCGGCACGTGCTTGTGCCACGGCGTGCCGGCGTAGGGGTCGCGCCAGTCGGTCGAGGTGAGCGCGTTCGGCGCGACGCCGGGAACCACGGTGTGCCCGTCGCCGTCGACGTAGTCCAGCCCAAAACCGTTGGGCAGGGCCGCGTGCCCGGCCAGCATGGACTCGGTGATCTCGACGGTGGCCTCGGCGCTGCCGGCCGCGGTGCTGATCCGGACGCGGCACCCGTCGACCAGGCCCAGCGTTTGGGCGTCCTCGACGCTGACGCGCAGCGCCCCGTCCGCGTCGCGCTTGCGCCACGACGGGTCGCGGAAGATGTCGTTGGCGGTGTAGGCGCGGCGCTCCCCCACCGACAGCACGATCGGGAATTCCGGCGTGGTCAGCTGCGGCGGCGCCGCGGCCAATGCACCCAATTCGTCGAGCATCTCCGGGATCTCCAGCGCGATCTTGTGATCGGCATGGCTGATCAGCGCGAAGTCGTCCTCGTAGTTGTGCGCGGTGAACGTCACCCCGGACGGGCTGTCGAGGATCGCGTCGAACAGGGCATTGCCGTCGGCGTGGCCGGCGCGGCGCACGGCCTCGGGATAGGTGAGCGCGGCCTTCTGGGCGAGCCCCCACAGGGCGGCCGCGCCGCGCAGGCCGTCCGGCAGGGTGGGCCCGAGGGTCTCGTAGAGGACGTAGGGCAGCAGCTTAGCGACCGTCGGGTTGGTCGCGGTGGCGGCCAGGAACGCTTCGGTGTACGCCTGCCGGCCGCGCTGGGCCGCCTCGGCCAGCGGCCGCAGGTCCGCGTCTTCGACGACGCCCAGCGCCCGCACCAGCCGGGCCCAGATCTCCGGCTCGGGCAGCGTTCCGGGCAGCGGCTCGAGCAACGGCCGGCGCAGCTGAAAGGCGTTGTGCGGGAACTCCAGATTGAAGAACGTCGCCTCCGGTTTCTCGAACTGGGAGGCCGCGGGCAGGACATAGTGCGCCAGGCGGGCGGTCTCGGTCATCGCGACGTCGATGACGACCATCAGTTCGAGCGCTTTGAAGGCCTCCCGGCAGGCCGCCGAGTTGGCCAGCGAGTGCGCGGGATTGCTGCTCTCCACGATCATGGCCCGGAATCGGTCCGGGTGGTCGGTGAGGATCTCCTCGGGCACGACGTTGCTGGGCACCAACCCGGCGATGATCGGGGCGCCGGTGACCGGCGTGCGGCCGGAGAACTGGCCGAACAGCGGCCCGAACGCCGAATGCAGGTGCTGGCCGCCCTTTTTCGCGAAGTTGCCGGTGAAGATCCACAGCAGCTTGTTCAGATACGAGCAGAGCGTGCTGTTGGGCGCCTGTTGCACCCCGAGGTCCTCGAACACCGAGACGCTGGCCGCCGCGCCGATGCGGCGGGCCGCCGCCCGCAACAACTCCTCGTCGACCCCGCACCGTTGCGCGTAGTCGGACACGGGCACCTCGCGCAGCGCGGCCCGGACGGCGTCGGCGCCGCGCACGTGCTCGGCGAGAAACGTTTCGTCACAGAGGTTTTCCTGGACCAGGACGGCCGCCAGCGCGGCCAGGCACCACGCGTCGGTGCCGGGCCGCACCCGCAGATGGAAGTCGGACATCTTGGCGGTGTCGGTGACGACGGGGTCGATGACGATCATCGAGCGGGCCGGGTCCTTGGCGATCTCGTTGAGCACCACCCGGGCGCGGGGGAAGCTCTGCGACATCCACGGGTTCTTACCGACGAACACCGACACCTCGGCGTGCTCGAATTCGCCTCGCGTGTGACCGCCGTACAGCTGCCCGTCGATCCAGGCCTCGCCGGTCTTCTCCTGCGCCAGGGCATTTGACCGATAGCGCGACCCCAGGGCCTTCAGGAAGGCGCCGCTGTAGGCCCCGCCCAGGTGATTGCCCTGGCCGCCGCCGCCGTAGTAGAAGATCTTGTCCCCGCCGTAGCTGTCCCGGATCCGCTTGAACCCCTCGGCGATCTCGACAATCGCGGTGTCCCAGTCGATCTCCTCGAAGCTGCCGTCCGCGCGCCGGCGCAGCGGCGAGGTCAGCCGAGCGCCGCTGTTCTGATAGTGATCCAGCCGCAGCGCCTTGTTGCAGGTGTAGCCCTGCGACGCGGGGTGCGCCTTGTCGCCCCGGATGCGGGCCAGCCGCCGGTCCTCGACCTGCACGACGATGCCGCAGTTGCATTCGCAGAGGATGCAGGCCGTGGATTTCCATTCACCGGTCATTGTCAGACGTCCTTCCTGGTCGCCTCGGCCGACAGCAGGCGGTGTAGCTGGCGGTGCACGACGTCGAGGGGGGTGAGGTCGCGGCGCACGCGGGCCAGCACGATCGCGCCCTCGAGTGCGGTGGTGGCCAGCACCGCCAGGTCGGCGGCCCGCTCGGGTGCCACCCCGTCGGCGATGAAGCGCTGCGCGATCAGGTCGGTCCAGCGGTCGAATACCGACGCGGCGCGCTCGACGACCGGCGCCATGCGCTCTTCCTCCCCCGCCTCCACCGAAACCGCGACCACGGGGCAGCCCGCGCGATAGTCGCTGTCGAGCAGCTGCCGGCGATACTTGTCGATCAGGGTGTCCAGCAGCGCCGGCCCGTTCTCGGCTTCGGCGATGATCGCCGCGACATGCTCGCCCGCGTAATCGACCGCCTCGCAGAGCAATTGGGTTCGCCCGCCCGGGAAATAGTGGTAGGCCGACCCGCGCGGCGCGCCGCTGTGTTCCAGGACGTCGGAGATCGCGGTGGCGTGCGCGCCCCGCTCCCTGATCAACAGCGCGGCGGAGACCACCATCCGCTCGCGTGGACTGCGCATCGCCGCTCCTCGGGTCAGACCTTATGTATGATGCTATACATAATCCTAGGCCCGCGGAAGCCCCCCGCCTCCATCGGCGAGCAGACGCAAAATCGCCCAATTCCGGATCGGAATGGGCGATTTTGCTGGGGGCACCTCCCGCTTGCGGGGGACTGCTGGGCTAAGGGCTTAGTTCATCCAGTCGGCGGAGCCGTCGTTCTTCTTGTACGAGCCACCGCTGGAGTTCTTCACGACGATCGGGTCACCCGGACCGAAGTTGTCGAAGAACCACCTCGCGTTGGCGGGGCTGATGTTGATGCACCCGTGGCTGACGTCGCGCTTGCCCTGGTCGTCCACCGACCACGGCGCGCTGTGCACGTAGTCGCCGACGTTGTCGAAGCGAACCGCGTCCTCCACCGTGACCTTGTAGCCGTAGGTCGAATTCACCGGCACCCCGTAGGTCGAGGAGTCCATCACCACCGACGCCTTCTTGTCCTGCACGTAATAGGTGCCGTTGGGGGTCTGGTGGTTGCCCGACGTCATGCCCATCGACATCGGGAAGGTCTTCTCCACGGTGCCGTTGCGGGTGATGGTCAGCTGATGGGTCGCGTCGTCGGCCGTGGCGATCAGCGTGTCACCGGTCTGGAAGGTGGACACGGTCCCACCGGCGTCGACGGTGACCGCGGTGTGCGCGGGCCAGAAATTGATGGGCCGCCAGCGCAACTGCGTCGGGGTCATCCAGTAGAACTTGCCCGGGACCGGCGGCACCGACGAGACGTGCACGGCGGCGATCGCCGCGTCGGCGTTCTCGACCGTTCCGGGGAAGTTGATGATGATCGGCTGGCCCACGCCCACGGTCGAACCGCCCTTGGGGACGAACGACGGCGCGCCGAACGGCGCCGTTCCGGTGAACGGTGCGGGGTTCTGCCCGTCGGCCGAGGCCGCCGCCGGCTGTGCCGCCGGGGGCATCCACGGGGGCGGCGGGGGCGCCAGCGGGTCGGCCGCGGGCGGCGGCGCGATGGGGTCGGGCGGCGGGGCGGGCGGCCCGGGCGGGGCGGCCACGACGCCCGGGTCAGCCGGGGCCGGGTCCGGATCCGCCAGCGCCGGAGCCGCGCTCAACACCAGGGACAAACCCACGACAGAAGCCAATCCGGCGGCGTTCAGGGCGGCCAACAGCCGCCCGCGCGTCCAGCCCGACATATGCATCCCTCCACGCTCGAGTTCCTGACACAGTGTGGCATAGGGGGCACGCCAGCTAACAAACTCGGACCCGCGCGGCGGCCGTTCAAGCGGGCATTTACGCCGCCTGAGCTGGCCCGCTATGAATCCCGTGAGCTTGTCGGCGCAACGTCCAGCGCCCGACGGTTGGCCGCCGCGCCCACCAGCGCGACCGCCATCAACCCGGCCGACGCGGCCAGCATGAGTACCACGCTGCGCTCGTACAGCAGCCCACCCACCAGCGCGCCCGCCATGATGCCCACCTGGAAGGCCGTCACGTAGAGGCCCGACGCCCCGTCGGGATCGTCGGCCCCGCTGCGCATCGCCGCGGACTGCATCATCGGCGAGACGGCGGTGGCCATCGCCCCCCAGAGCACGATCGCGGCCGTCCCGATCAGGGCCGCCGCCGCGGCGGGCCGGCCGCCGACCGCCAGCGCGGTCAGCACGACGAACGCCGCCGTCAACCCGGCCATGCAACCGATGATGGCCCCCTTCGGCCGGCGGTCCAGCGGCCGCGCCACCAGGCCGACGGCGATCACTCCCGCGGCGCCGTAGGCGGCCAGCACCCAGGCCAGGTTCGGGCCGCGCACGCCGACGACCTCGCGGATGATCTCCACGATGTAGGTGTAGGAGACGAAATGCCCGGTCACGCCGACCATGGTGATGACGCTGACGACGATCAGCCGGCGGTTGCGGTGGTGGCGGGCCCGCGGGCCCACGCACATGAGCTGGTCGGCGGTCAGGACCATCTCCGGCAGCAGCACCCGGGCGGCCACCGTCACGAGGGCGGCCGCCATGGTCACGCAGACCACCGCCACCCGCCAGCCCCACATCAGGCTCATCGCCGCAGTCAGCGGGCTACCCAGGACCAGCGCCAGGCTGGTTCCGACGTAGATCGACATCGTCGCGCGGCCGGCGTGGCTCGGCGGCACCAGCCGCGTCGCGATCGGGGCGATGACCGACCACAGCAGCCCGTGGGTGATCGCGCAGAGCACCCGCCCGGCGGCCAGCACCGCGAAGTTGGGCGCCAGCGCCGAGATCAGCTGCGACACGGTCAGGCAGGTCAGGCTCACCACCAGCACCCGCCGGCGGGGCAGGTGCGCGGTCCAGCGCACCAGCGGGATCGTGGTCAGGGCCGCCACCAGCGCGTACCAGGACAGCAGCGTGCCCACCAGGACCAGGCTGACGTGCAGGTTGCGGGCGATCGCCGGCAGCGCGCCGACGGGCAGGATCTCGGCGGTGACGTAGGTGAAGGCCGCCGCGGCCAGCACAGCCAGCTGCGCCGCGATCCGTGGCGTCCACGTTCGCGCGGCGGTTGCGGTTTCGGCAGTCATGGAGTCGGTGTCGGCCGGGCTACCCAGTTCTTGGGTTGTCGCGCCTAATGCGATCACACTGCCTTACCGTACGGACCGCAACTACGGCTCCCCCCTTGTCAGGGCCGGAAGCCGGGTCTCAACTTGATCACCGATCAGGAACGAACCAGGCGCGCGATCGCGGCGGACGCCTCGGCGAGCTTCTGGTCGGCGTCGTCACCGCCCTCGGCCACGGCCCGGGTGACGCAGTGATTGAGGTGCTCGTCGAGCAAATTCAGGGCGACCGACCGCAGCGCGCTGTTGACGGCGCTGATCTGGGTGAGCACGTCGATGCAGTACTTGTCGTCTTCGATCATCCGCGCGATCCCGCGCACCTGGCCCTCGATGCGCCGCAGCCGCTTGGCGTAGTTGTCCTTGTCCTGCGAATATCCGTGTGCCGTCGTCACCCCACCAGCTTATACCCCATCGGGGTATCCCGCGTTCGGTTGGTCATGGCGGTCCCGCATACTTGAGCGATGGCCCCCACCAGCGATTCGACTTCGACGGTCGACATCAAACCCCGCAGTCGTGACGTCACCGACGGCCTGGAGAAGGCCGCGGCCCGCGGCATGTTGCGGGCGGTAGGCATGGGTGACGAGGACTTCGCCAAGCCGCAGATCGGGGTGGCATCGTCGTGGAACGAGATCACCCCCTGCAACCTTTCGCTGGACCGGCTCGCCAAGGCGGTCAAGGAAGGCGTGTTCGCGGCAGGCGGTTACCCGCTGGAGTTCGGGACGATCTCGGTTTCCGACGGCATCTCGATGGGCCACGAGGGGATGCACTTCTCGCTGGTCTCGCGCGAGGTCATCGCGGACAGCGTCGAGACCGTGATGCAGGCCGAACGCCTGGACGGCTCGGTGCTGCTGGCCGGCTGCGACAAGTCCCTGCCCGGGATGCTGATGGCCGCCGCCCGCCTGGACCTGGCGGCGGTGTTCCTCTACGCGGGATCCATCCTGCCCGGGCGGGCCAAGCTGTCCGACGGCACCGAACGCGAGGTCACCATCATCGACGCGTTCGAGGCGGTGGGCGCCTGCGCGCGGGGGTTGATGTCCCGCGAGGACGTCGACGCCATCGAGCGCGCGATCTGTCCCAGCGAGGGCGCGTGCGGCGGCATGTACACCGCCAACACGATGGCCAGCGCCGCGGAGGCCCTCGGCATGTCGTTGCCCGGCAGCGCGGCGCCGCCGGCGACCGATTACCGCCGCGACGGGTTCGCCCGCCGCAGCGGCCAGGCCGTCGTCGAGCTGTTGCGCCGCGGCATCACCGCCCGCGACATCCTCACCAAGGAGGCCTTCGAGAACGCGATCGCGGTGGTGATGGCCTTCGGCGGCTCCACCAACGCCGTGCTGCACCTGCTGGCGATCGCGCACGAGGCCGACGTCGACCTCTCGCTCGACGACTTCAGCCGGATCGGGTCCAAGGTGCCCCACCTGGCCGACGTGAAACCGTTCGGCCGCCACGTCATGTCCCACGTCGACCAGATCGGCGGCGTGCCGGTGGCGATGAAGGCGCTGCTGGACGCGGGCCTGCTGCACGGGGACTGCCTGACCGTGACGGGCCAGACGGTTGCCCAGAACCTGGCCGCGATCGACCCGCCCGACCCGGACGGCAAGGTGCTGCGGGCCCTGGACAATCCCATCCACCCGACCGGCGGCATCACCATCCTGCGCGGGTCGCTGGCTCCCGAGGGCGCGGTGGTCAAGTCGGCCGGCTTCGACTCGCAGGTGTTCGAGGGCACGGCAAGGGTTTTCGACGGCGAGCGTGCCGCGCTGGACGCCCTCGAGGACGGGACGATCGCCGCGGGCGACGCCGTGGTGATCCGTTACGAGGGCCCCAAGGGCGGCCCCGGGATGCGCGAGATGCTCGCCATCACCGGCGCGATCAAGGGCGCCGGCCTGGGCAAGGACGTGCTGTTGCTGACCGACGGCCGCTTCTCCGGCGGGACGACCGGCCTGTGCGTCGGCCACATCGCACCCGAGGCCGTCGACGCCGGGCCGATCGCCTTCCTGCGCGACGGCGACCGGATCCGCCTGGACGTCGCGAACCGCGTCCTCGACGTGCTCGTCGATCCGGCCGAATTCGACTCCCGGCGTGCGGGTTTCACGCCTCCGCCGGCGCGCTACAAGACCGGCGTACTGGCCAAGTACGTCAAGCTGGTCAGCTCGGCGGCGATCGGCGCGGTGTGCGGCTAGCGCCGATCACCGTCCACCTCAAGGGATTTGGGGAGATCTAGGCGCGGCTGGCCGCCTCGCGGGTGCGCCTGCCGAAGTAGGTGGCGTGCAGGCCCAACACCGTCATCAGCACTCCCGCGACGATGTTCGACCACATCGTGCCGGCGGTGAGGGCAACTCCCGGCAGGATCCACAGCGAGACGACGACCCACAGACCGAGCACCGGCATCGTCCAGGTCAGGCCGTGGGCGCGGTCGAGCGCCGTGGCGAACCCGTACGCCAAGAACGCCGCCGCGATCCCGACGATCAGGTCGGAGGTGGCCAGCGATCCCGTCGCGCCGAACCCCACCAACCACGGTGACGCCGCCACGTACAGGCCCGTCAACAAGGCCAGGCCGAAGGTGACGTGCGCACTCGTCGACTCGGCCACGCGGTCATAGCTCGCGCGCAGAGCCAACAAATCCGGGTGGTGATCGATTGATGAATGGACTGTACTCATTTTGTGACCTTTCTGTTATGCAGCAAGCCTTTTGGGCTACCTGCACCCATCCATCTGCCGTCAAGATTACGCGCGATGCGCGCGCGCCAGCAACGAAATCCGGGGCGGTCCGCACCGCCCGCTGGGCCCGATTGACCGGCCGCGTAGCGTCGTAAGACATGGACATCGCGGACCGTCTGCGCATCGACGTCCCGGTGGCGCAGGCGGGCATGGGCGGCGGCCTGGCGGGCGCGGCGCTCGCGGCCGCGGTAGCCGAAGCGGGCGGCCTGGGCACCCTCGGCCTGGCCACGCCGCGCCAGCTGCGCGCCTGCATCGCCGAGGTGCGGGAGCGCGCGCCGGGCCGCGCGGTCGCGGTGAACCTGTTGATGCCCTTCGTGCATCGCGCGCACGTCGCGGTCTGCGTCGACGCCGGAGTCGATGTCGCCGTGCTGGCGTTCGGTGAAAAGCGGGGCCTGGTCGAGCACCTCCGCGACGCCGGCATCTTCGTCTTCGTGATGGTCGGCACCGCGGCGCAGGCGAGCGCCGCAATCGGTTGGGGCGCTGACGGTTTGATCGCCCAGGGCCGCGAGGCAGGCGGCCACCTCGTCGGAACCATGCCGGCGCTCGACTTTCTGCCGCAGGCACTGGCCGCGGCCGGCCACCGGCCCGTGTTCCTCGCCGGCGGGATCGCCACCGGCACCGACACCCGCGCCGCCCTGACGGCGGGCGCCGCCGGGGTCGTCGCCGGGACGCGGTTCCTGATGACGCACGAAGCAAACGCCAACCGCGAGTACCAACGGCGAGTCGCCAACGCGGACAAGACAATCGAGACCAACCTGTTCGGGTTGAGCTGGCCGCTGCGCCATCGGGTGCTGCCCAACGCCGCGACGCGGCGTTGGTGCCGGGACGACGGCCGGGCCAAGGCCTTGCCGGCGGCGATCAACGCCGCGAGCCGCCCGCTGGCCGTGTTGGGCTACTTCGACGCCGCCAAACTGGTGCGCCTGCAGTCGCCGGCCCGCCCGTTGCTCACGCCGCTCGCGCCGCTCGCCGCGACGCCGGACGCCTGGGTCGACCACGCGGCGCTCTACGCCGGCGAAACCGCGCTTCGCATCGGCGAACTCACCTCCGCCGCCCGGGCGATCGCCGATCTCAGCCCGCGCTAGCGCACCGAGGCGAGCGCGAAGCCGTCCCAGCGCTTGGCCCCGACCGTTTGGATGACGGCCGTGTCCAGCCGCGGGTGCTCGCCCATCAGCTCCAGGGTCCGCCGCACCGCCGCCGCCTGGGCGTTGCCGTCCGGCTCCAGGATCCGCCCCTCCCGAACGACGTTGTCCGCCACGATGAGTGCGCCCGGGCGGGCCAGGCGGACCGCCCACTCGAGGTACGCGACGTAGTTCTCTTTGTCGGCGTCGATGAACACCAAGTCGAATGGGGCCCCGTCGAGAGCCGGCAAGGTGTCCAGCGCCGGGCCGACGATCACCTCCACCCGGTCGGCCACGCCCGCCCGTTCCAGGTTGGCCCGCGCAACCTCGGCATGCCTGGGCTGGTATTCCAGCGTCACCACACGGCCCTGCGGGCCCGCACCGCGGGCCAGCCAGATGGTGCTGTAGGCGCCCAGCGTGCCGATCTCGAGGATCCGCCGCGCCTGAATCGCACCGGCCAGGAGGCCCAGAAACTTGCCCTGCTGGGCCGACACCGCGATCTGCGGCAGCCCGGCCGCGTCGCTGGCCTCCAGCGCGGCGCTCAGGGCCGGGTCGTCGCCGACCAGGGTGGCGTTCAGAAACTCGTCGACGTCTTGGGGGGTGGGTTCCCGGGTCATGCCACCAACGCTAGTCGCGGCGGTCTCGGAACGGCCACGACTAGTTGCATATACCCATGGGGGGTATATAGTGGGCGCTGTGGTCGATCACAGCCGCAAGAGTCCACGACAAAGAAATGGGTGAATGACATGGCAAATTACGAAGCAGGCACCGAACTGACCTGTGGCCACGAGGGCTGCGGGTGCCGCGTCCGGATCGAGGTGCCCTGCCACTGCTCCGGTTCGGGTGAGCCGTACCGCTGCACCTGCGGCGACGCGCTGACCCCGGTCAAGTAGTCCGCACGCTTTAGGCCCGCGTCGAGTGTGCGTACAGGGCGGCGACGCGCCGTGAACCCCGCCTTTGAAGCGCACACCAAAACCGTGAACGCACACTCGATGCGGCCGGCGGCCGCAGCCCGCGGGATCAGCGCCCGAAGGCTCGGCCGGCGAGTTCGACCGTCGCCGTCAGCCGCGGCGTGACCGCCGACGTCCCGACCGCCACCCGGTATTCGCCCGCGCCGATGCGCCAATTTCCCCCGCGGCCGTCGTAGCGGGCGAGCAACCGCGGGTCGGCCTCGATCCTCACGCGGCGGGTGGCGCCCGGGTCGAGCTCGACCCGCTCGAATCCCAGCAATCGCAGGCACCGGCCGTCGGGGGTGCCGGTCACATACAGCTGGGGGACGTCGGCCCCGGCGCGGTCGCCGACGTTGGCGACGGCGAAACTGGCGGTCACCGTTTGCCCGCCGCCGACTTCCAGGTCGCGGTATTCAAAAGCGCTGTAGGACAACCCATGTCCGAAGGCGAACATCGGGGTTTGGCCGGTGGCGGCGAACCACCGGTAGCCGACATCGGATCCCTCGGCGTACTCGATCGTGGTCGGCGTCCCCCATGGTGCGCCCAGGCCCGGCAGCTCCGGTCGCGGCGTCTGGGCCAGGTCGACCGGGAAGGTGATCGGCAACCGGCCCGACGGATTAACCCGGCCGGCAAGGACTTCGGCGATGGCTTGGCCGCCGGCCTGTCCCGGGTACCACGCCTGAACAATGGCCCGCACCGAATCCCGCCAAGGCATCCCCACCGGATTGCCGGTTTCGAGCACCACAATGGTGTCGGGGTTGGCGCCTGCCACGGCGGTGATCAGGTCGTCCTGGCCCCACGGCAGCGACAGGTCGGCGATGTCGAAGCCTTCGCCTTCGGCGCGGATCGCGAACACGATGACGACGTCGGCGCGCCGCGCGGCCAGCACCGCCTCCGCGGGGGTTACCCCGGGGTCGAATTCGATTTGCGCGTGCGGGAATTGCTTCCGCAGTTCGTCCAGCGGGCTCGACGGCAACAGGTGCAGCTTGCGTATCCCGGCCTCCAGCCCCGAGCCGCCGATGGGTATCACGGCGGCGTAGCCGCCGGGCGGGACGACCGCGCTCGAGCCGAAGCCGGCCGGCACCCCGACGTGCGCGTATCCGCCGATGACGGCGATCCGGGCGGTCGACTCCGGCGCCAGCGGCAGCATGCCGCGGTTGGTCAGCAGCACGATCCCTTGCCGGGCGGCTTGCAACGCAACGTCGTTGTGCGCGGCCATGTCCGGCGCGGGCGCGGCGTCGGACCGGTCGATGCCGACGGCGAACATCGACCGCAGGATCCGGCGGACCATGTCCGAGAGCCGGTCGCCGGTCAGCCTGCCGTCGGCATGGGCGGCCCGCAGGGGCTCGCCGAAGGTCTCCGACTGCCACAGCAGCGCGTCGATCTGCGCCCCGCATTCCTGGTCGAGGCCGGCCAGCGCGCACTCCCAGGACGGCGTCGCGCCCCAGTCGGACATCACCCAGCCGCGATATCCCCAGGCGCCCTTGAGCACCCGGTTGATCAGGACGTCGTTCGCGGCGGCGTAGGCGCCGTTGACCTTGTTGTAGGCCGTCATCACGGCGCCCGGCTGCGCGCGCTCGATGGCCATTTCGAAGGCCAGTAGGTCGGATTCGCGGTGCGCGTCGGGATCGATCACCGCGTCCAGCCAATGCCGGTTGGTCTCGTTGCAGTTCAGCGAGAAGTGCTTGACCGTCGAGATGACGCCTTGCCGCTGGATGCCGTCGATGGACTCGGCGACGATCGTCGCGGTCAAAAGCGGGTCTTCCGAAAGGTATTCGAAGTTGCGGCCGTTGCGCGGGTCGCGCGCGAGGTTCATCGCGCCGGCGAGCTGCACGTTGAACCCGCGGCTGCGGGCTTCCCGGCCGATCACCTCCCCCGCGGCGCGGGCGAGCGACGGGTCGAAGCCGGCGGCCAGGGCGAGGCTCGCGGGCAGCGCGGTGGCGGTGTCACCCGGGCGGTAGCCGGGGTTGCTCACGCCCAGGCCGGCGTCGCTCATCAGCAGCGCCGGGATGCCGAGCCGGGGTACGCCCGGGACGTAGGCCGCGCTCATCGGCACGTTCGGCGGGATGCGTTCGTCGCGTACCGGCCACATCTCGCCGGCGCCCATCACGCCGACCAGCAGCGAGAAGCGTTCGTCGTCGGTCAGCGCCGCTTCGAGCTCGCGCGCCCGGGCGTCGGCGTCGCCGAAAGACGTCATCGCACACCCTCTTTCGCATACACCACCCGCAGCACGTGCCCGAGCTCGGGACCCATCACCAGCTCCGCCAGCTCACAGAACGTCGCGACGAACTGCGGGCCATGCGGCGGCTCGGCCTGGCACAGGTGGTGCGCGACCTCGTGCAGCACCACCAGTTCGCGCAGCGCCCAGTCGGCGGTGTCCCGATCGGGGACGGCGATAACGCCTGCGCCGTCGCGGGATTCGTAGTGCGCCGCGGTGGCGGCCCGGCGCGGGCGCACCCGCAGCGGCGCGACGGAGGGCCAACGCCGGCGCACCGCCGGCAACGCAAGCACCTCGTCAACATAGCGCTGCGCGGCCGAAACCGAGCCGAATCGACCCTCCGGCGGCAGGGTGAGCTGGGCGCCGAAGAAGTCCACGGCGGGTGAGCCGTGCTCGGCGGCACGGTCGAACAGCGTGCGGACGAACTCCTCGGCCGCGTAAACCTTGGCTCGCTGCGAGTCCCGCTTGCTCACCGGCCCAGCGGGGTACGAGCGCCCGGCAGCTCCGGGCTGTTCCCCAGCCGCGCCCGCCGGCCGGCCCTGTCCCCCGCGCGCCGTGCCGCCGACGAATAGCCGGCCGTCGCCCGGCTCACCTGATAGGTGCCGCGCGCCTTCGACGCGCTGCGGTAGTAGTCGTGCAGCTCGAGGTCCTTGTCCCGCAACGCAATAGCCGTGCCCGGCGGACGGCGCCGGTCCTTGGTCGCCTCGCGGCGGGCCTCCTCGCGGGCCTCGGCCAGCCGCTGCCCCACCCGCGCCCCGAAGGCCAGCTGAAAGTTGAGCCGCGCGGTGATGGTCGGCGTCGGCCGGTGGGCGCCCGACGCGAGGTAGGCGTCCGACGCCCGCACCATCTGGACCACCAGGCCGGCGTACAGCGCGTGGGTGGCGTCGATGTCCTCGGCGAACCCGTAGGCGTAGACGAAGGTCGAATTCGACGCCACGTCACAGCGCACGTCGTTGGCCATGGCGATCAACACGAACAGCTGCACATACGTCCGCAGCCCCTTGGTGCCCGCGTTGCCGATCGTGATGGTCCGCTGGGTGGGCGCCTGCGCCGCCGAACGGTTGGCAGAGTGCGACCGCGCCACCGCCAGGTCGATCGAGGCCGCCGCGGCCAACCGCTGCGCGGCGCTCATGAACGCGTCCGCTTCGTGCGGGTTGTCGGTGCCTTCGGCCTGACGCAACAGTGCCGCGATGCGGGCCAGCATCTTGTCGTCACTCATATGCGCCACTCCTCCTCATCGCTCCGCTCTGCATCGTCGTCGGCGCGCATATGCGCCACTCCTCCTCATCGCTCCGTCCCCCGCAAGCGGGCGGTACCCCCACTGCATCGTCGTCGGCGCGCATATGCGCCAACCTACGGGAGCGATCCGACACCGGGCCTCAGAGCCGCGCGGTGATCCACGAGACCACGTCGCCCAGCACCTGGTCGCGCTCCGGCTCGTTGAACACCTCGTGGTAAAGCCCGGGGTAGACCTTCAACTCGACGTCGGTGGAGCCCACGCACTCGACCAGGCGCCGGCTGCCCGCGACCGGGATCAGCCGGTCCTCGGAGCCGTGCACCACCAGCAGCGGCGCGGTCAGCGCCGCCGCGCGTTGCGGCATGGTCTCCCCGACCTGCAGGAGGGCCCGGCCGATGCCGGCCGGAACCTTCCCGTGGTAGACGAGCGGGTCGCTCTTGTAGGCCGCCACCACCGCGGGGTCCCGGGAGATGGCGTCGACGTCCAGCTCCTGCACCGGCAGGCCCGGCACGAGGGCGCCGAGCACCCGGGCGGCCAGCACCATCAGCGGTGACACCTGCTCCTGGGCCGCCACCGCGGGCCCGGACAGGACCATCAGGTCGTAGTTGTCGGGGCGTTCGACGCCGTACGCGAACACGATGCCACCGCCCATGCTGTGCCCCAGCACGATGCACTTCAGGCCGGGATGCTCGCGGGTCGCGATCCGGACCAGGCTGTCGAAGTCGGCGGTGTACTCGGAGATGTCGCGCACCAGGACCCGCTTGCCGCCGGAACGGCCGTGCCCGCGATGGTCCAGCGCGTAGGTGGCCAGGCCCGCCGCGCCGAAACATTGCGCGACGTGGTCGTACCGGCGGGCGTATTCGCCCAGACCGTGCGACAGCACCACCACCGCCCGCGGCGCGGTGTCCGGCGTCCAGACGTCGTAAACGATGCGCACGCCACCGAATCCGTCGAAGTTCCGTTCGGATCGGTTCACTGCACGGTCCTAGTCATTACGGGCAGCGTAATGGCTCCCGGCGCAGGTCGCCCCGCCAGACACTGTCGTAGGCTCTGTCATCGTGGGGCTACTCGCACAAAACACCGCAAACTCCGATCTTGGCGAGGTCGGCGGGGACTTCTCGGCGCACGCCGAGCCGTACCGTCGCGAATTGCTCGCCCATTGCTACCGGATGACCGGGTCGCTGCACGACGCGGAGGATCTGGTTCAGGAAACGTTGCTGCGGGCGTGGAAGGCCTACGACCGCTTCGAGGGCAAGTCGTCGATGCGGACGTGGCTGCACCGCATCGCCACCAACACCTGCCTGAGCGCGCTGGAGGGCCGGCAGCGCCGGCCGTTGCCGACCGGCCTGGGCGCCCCCAGCTCCGACCCGACCGCCGAGCTGGCGGAGCTCCGCGAGGTGCCCTGGCTGGAGCCCATCCCGGACCTGACGAACGACCCGGCCGACCCGTCGGTCATCGTCGGGTCGCGTGAGTCGATCCGGCTGGCGTTTGTGGCCGCGCTGCAACACCTTTCACCCCGGCAGCGGGCGGTGCTGCTGCTGCGCGACGTGCTGCAGTGGAAGGCCGCCGAGGTGGCCGAAGCGATCGGCACCACCACGACCGCGGTCAACAGCCTGCTGCAGCGGGCCCGCTCGCAGCTGGACGCCATCGGTCCCAGCTCCAGCGAACGCCTGACGCCGCCGGATTCGCCGGAGGTGCAGGACCTGCTGGACCGTTACATCGCCGCCTTCGAGAGCTACGACATCGACCGGCTGGTGGAGCTGTTCACCGCCGAGGCGATCTGGGAGATGCCGCCCTACACCGGCTGGTACCGGGGTGCGCGCGACATCGTCACCCTCATCCATCAGCACTGCCCCGCCGAGTCCGCCGGCGACATGCGCCTGGTGCCGGTGCTCGCCAACGGCCAGCCGGGCGCGGCCATGTACATGCGTGCCGGTGATCGGCACGTGCCCTTCCAGTTGCACGTGCTCGACGTGCGCGACGACGGGGTGTCGCACGTGGTGGCGTTCCTCGACGAGCGGTTGTTCGCGAAGTTCGGGCTGCCGGAGGCGCTGTGACCGAGCCGCTCGACGTCACGCCGGTGCCGGGAAAGGCGCTGCTGCTGTTGGGCGCCTTCGACATCGGCGACGTCGGCTACCGCGCCGAGGAGTTCTTCGTAACCGGCACGGCCTCGTCCTACGCCCCCCAAGGCCCGTTGGGTCCCGATGGCCGATGGGACGTAAAGCCCTCGGGCACCGCCGATTACACCACGCGCATCGTGGTGCTGACGCCCACTGACCCGGCACGGTTCAACGGCACGGTGCTGGTCGAATGGCTCAACGTCAGCGGCGGCATCGACGCACCGGCCGTGTGGATGATGGCGCACCGCGAAATCGTCCGCTCCGGCTACGCCTACGTCGCCGTCTCGGCGCAGAAGGTCGGCGTCGACGGCGGCGCGAGCCTGCTCGGGATGGACATGTCGCTCAAGACCCAGGACCCGGCGCGCTACGCGAGCCTGAAGCATCCGGGCGACGCCTTCGCCTTCGACATCTTCTCGCAGACCGGCGGCCTGGCCCGGGACGGGGCCGTGCTGGGCGGGCTGCGCCCCCAACGGGTCGTCGGCATCGGCGAGTCACAATCGGCGATGTTCCTCACCACCTACGTCAACGCCGTCGACCCGCTCGCCCGGGTCTACGACGGCTTCCTCGTGCATTCACGGTTCGGGCCGGCCGCCCCGCTGGACGGCGGGTCGTTGATCGAGAGCATGGAGGCGTCCAGCGGTTGGCAGCAGGCGGTGAAGTTTCGGCCGGACCTGCGCGTCCCGCTGATCACCATCATCACCGAGACCGACCTCGTCGGGCACGTGCCGCTGGGTTATTACCTGGCCCGGCAACCCGATAACGCGCGGTTACGGGTCTGGGAGATACCCGGCGCCGCTCATGCCGACAACTACACGATCCAGGTGGCGCCGATCGACTCCGGGGCAGCGCCGATCGCCGACATCGTCGCCGCCTACGCGCCCACCAAGATGCTGATGGGCCAACAACTTTCGCACAACATCAACTTCGCCCCCCAACACCACTATGTGGTGCAGGCGTCGATCGCCGCGCTCGAGGGCTGGGTCCGCACCGGCGAGCGGGCGCCGGCGGCGTCGCCGATCGACGTGCGCGAGACCGAACCCGTGCAGTTGCTGCTGGACGCCAACGGCCTTGCCCGGGGCGGCATCCGGACGCCCTGGGTCGACGTACCGATCGCCCGGACGTCGGGCGTCACCGCGGACGAGAGCATCATGGCCGCGATCTTCGGGTCCGGCGAACCCTTCGACACCGCCACGCTGGACCGGCTGTATCCGGGCGGCGCCGCCGAGTATCTGGAGCGCTTCACCGCCGGGCTCGACGCGTCGATCAAATCGGGCTTCATCCTGCCGGCCGACCGGGCCGAGATCCTGGAACTCGCCGCCGCGACGTACCCCGACGGCCGGCCCTAGAACAGGCGACTGTCCGGCGGCGGACCCGGCACCGGGCGGACCAGGCCCCTGCCCGGGATCAGCGGCAGGTCCAGCGCGCAGAGCAGCCCCGGCGGCGCCGCGCACACCGCCGGGATCGCGTTGACCATTCGCGAGGCGCCCGCGATGCGCGCGCCCAGGTCGTGGTCGTGGTCCTCGGCCATCTCGAATTCGCACCGCACGCTTGGCGATCCCTCGATCTCCACCCGATAGAGGCCGCGGCCGGAGGCCGGCCCGTAACCCAGGTCCTTGGGCGGGATCGAGATGTTCGGCTGCGGCCAGTCGGGCGCGATGTCGTCGCGCATGCGGGTGACGTGGTCGAGGACGAAAGTCGGCTTGCTGGCGACGTATCCGGTCAGTGTGGAGCGCATGGCCGCGATCGTCCCGGCGGCGATGTGACCGGTCGGAGTGTCGAACGACTCCGCGGCGGGCAGCCGCTCGTTGGTTTCCTCGATGTCGTCGATCACCACGCCGAGGCCCGCGGCCAGCTGATGCAGCACGGGTCCCCACCCGAACGTGAACATTCCCGGCTGGGCGGCGAACGCCTGGTATTCCGGCGGCTTGCCGAACCCGAGGATCTCGTAGACCGCGGCCCGGTCCGGGTAGGTGGCGTAGTTGAACATCTCGGTCACCCGCACCGAGTCGATGACCCGCGATACCCCGGTAAGCGCCAGCGGCAGAACGTCATTGGCGAATCCGGAGTCTATGCCCGTGGTGAAGAACGACGCACCGCCGTCGAGCGCGGCCCGGCGCAGCGGGTCGGTGAGCGTCGCACCCGCCGGGCCCAAGCCGTCGGGAAACACCAGCGGCACCACCGAGCACGACACCACGTTCTTGCCGGCCCGCAGGATGGCGGCCATGTCCTCGACGGCCTCCAGCGGCCGCAGGTTGGCCCCGGCGGCGTACACCACCGCGTCGGCGTCCCCGGCGAGCAGCGCCGCCGCGTCCTGGGTGGCCGCCACCCCGACCGGCGCGATGCCGCACAGCTCACCCGCGTCACGCCCCGCCTTGGCGTCGCTGTGCACCACCAGATCGACCAGCTGCAATTCCGGGTGGTCGATGATGCCGCGCAGGGCGATCACCCCCATCGAACCCGGCCCCCACACTCCCACCTTGATCACGGCTTATCGTCTCCTAATATTAGGACGTAGATTGTTATAATTTGGACGGATCGTAGGGAGCTGGATATCGATACGTCAACCGGCAAATCGCCACCCACCGGTCGCGTGATGGATGTGCTTGCCGCCCTTGCGGATTCCCGTGCGGGACTGACCTCGGCCGAGCTGGCGAAGCGCTGCGCGATCAGCACCTCCACCTGCGCCCTGGTGCTCGCCGAGCTCGAGGGGCGCGCCTGGGTGTCCCGCCGCGAAGATCGCCGCTACGTGTTGGGCAGCGGGCTGTTCGGGCTGGTACACGGGCTGCGGGTGCAGTTCCCGCTGCTGGACCGGGGGCGCGATGCGCTGCAATTCCTGCACGAGACGCTCGGCGCGGGGTGCTCGATGTCGCAGATCGGCGGCCGGCACCTGACCACCGTCGACGCGGTCGGCCACGGAACCGACGGCGGCCGCGCCGTCGGTCAGCGCTTCCCCATCGACCCGCCGTTCGGATTGGTCGCGATGGCCTGGCGCGACGACGATTTCGTCCGGGCCTGGCTGCACGGGGTGATCCCGCGGCTGACCCGGGCGGAAATCGCGGAGCACCAGCGGGTGCTCGCCGACATCCGCGAGCGCGGGTACGGCGCGTGGCGGTTCGACGACACGCACCAGTCGCTGCACAACCGGCTGGCGGAGGTGCTGGCCTCCCTGGAGCCCACGGCGCGCGTCACCCGCCAGCTCACCACCCTGATGACGATGGTCACGCTGCAGTCGGTCACCGCTGAGCTCGAAACCGGTTTGGCCGCAGCTGAATTCGTGGTGCTGCCCATCTTCGGGCCGGACGGCCAGCCCGAGTACCAGATCGAGATCCACCTCGGGCGCTCGGACGCGCTGACCCTACCGGAGCTCGACGCCGCGCTTCGGCACGCGCAGGGGCTGCTCGCCGCGACGGTGGCCTGACCCCCGATTAGGCTGAACGCATGTCTGCCCACGCGGAAGTCCGGCGTGCGGCGACGCGGGCCGTCACCAGGACGCCGTGGCTGACGTCGCGGCACTCGTTCTCGTTCGGCGACCACTACGATCCTCTCAACACCCACCACGGACTGCTGCTGGTGAACAACGACGACATCGTGGCGCCCGGAACCGGTTTCGACACCCACCCGCACCGCGACATGGAAATCGTCACGTGGGTGCTGCGCGGTCAACTGGCGCATCAGGACTCCATCGGCAATCGCGGCGTGATCTATCCGGGCCTGGCCCAGCGCATGTCGGCGGGCAGCGGGATCCTGCACTCCGAGAAGAACGACTCGTCCACGGAGCCAGTGCATTTCGTACAGATGTGGGTGGTGCCCGACGAGACCGGCATCAGCCCGGGCTACCAACAGCACCAGATCGACGCCAAGGCGCTGGACGGCACGCTGGTGACGATCGCCTCGGGGATCGCCGACCGCGACGGGGCGATCGCCCTGCACAACCGCAAGGCCGCGCTGCACGCCGCGCGGTTGGGAGCCGGCGACGCGGTCGGCCTGCCGGACGCGCCCTTGCTGCACCTATTCGTCACCCGGGGCGAGGTCGAGTGCGAGGGCGCCGGCGCGCTGCGCGAGGGCGATGCCGTCCGCTTCGCCGACGGCGGCGGCGCGCGGGTCACGGCGACCGAGTCGTCGGAGCTGTTGGTCTGGGAGATGCACGCGAAACTGGGCGGCGCAAGCCCATAGAGTGTGCGTGACAGACAGGAGCCGGCATGTCTCAATCGCGGCCGCAGCACGCGGCGCCCAACCCGAACCGGAACATCAAGGCGGTCCGGACCGTGCGGTTCTGGGCGGCGCCCCTGATCATCACGCTGGCCCTGATGTCGGCGTTGTGCGCGCTCTATCTCGGCGGCATCTTGAACCCGATGACCAACCTGCGGCACTTCCCCATCGCCGTGGTGAACGAGGATGCGGGGCCTGCGGGCGCGGAACTGACCGGTCGATTGGTCAACGGCCTGGACAAGAACCAGTTCGACGTCCGCGTGCTCACACGCGACGCCGCCAAGCATCAGCTCGACACGGGCCATGTGTACGGCTCGGTGCTGATACCGCCGAGCTTCTCGTCGAAGCTGCGCGATCTGGGCGCCAGCGCGGTGCAGCCCGGACCCGCCGAACGGCCCGTGATCACCATTTCGACCAACCCGCGGGCCGGCACGCTCGGCTCCAGCATCGCCGCCCAGACGCTCAACATGGCGATGGGCCAGGCGAATGGTGAAGTGGGCGAACGGCTTCTGGCACAGGTCAAGGCGCAGACCGGCGGCGCCCCGCTCGCCGGGGCCGCGGAGGAGGGGCTTTCCACGCCGATCGAGATCGAGTCGACGGTGTACAGCCCGCTGCCCAACGGCACCGGCAACGGGCTGTCGGCCTTCTACTACGCGCTGCTGCTCCTGCTTGCGGGGTTCACCGGCAGCATCGTGGTCAGCACCCTCGTCGACGCGTTGCTTGGCTACGTTCCGGCCGAATTCGGGCCGGTGTATCGCTTCGCCGAGCAGGTGCGAATCTCGCGCTTCCAGACGCTGCTGCTCAAGTGGGCCATCATGGTCCTGCTGGGGCTGCTCACGTCCGCGGTCTACCTGGCGATCGCGCACGGGCTCGGCATGCCGATCGACCTCGGCTGGCAACTCTGGGCGTTCGGCGCCTTCGCGATCGCCGCGGTGGGGATCACGTCCAGTTCGTTGCTCTCGGTGCTGGGCACGGGCGGGCTGCTGGTCAGCATGCTGATCTTCGTGATCCTCGGGTTGCCCTCGGCCGGGGCCACCGTGCCGCTGGAGGCGACACCGCCCTTCTTCCGCTGGCTGGCCGAATTCGAGCCCATGCACCAGGTCTTCCTGGGCACCCGCTCGCTGCTGTACTTCAAGGCGCACGCCGATACCGGGATATCGCAGGCGCTCCTGATGACGACGCTGGGCCTGGTCATCGGGCTGCTGCTGGGCGGCATCGTCACCCACCTGTACGACCGCAAGGGTTTCCACCGCATCCCCGGGGCGGTCGAGATGGCGATCGCCATGGAACACCAGGCGCAGCACAAGGCGCGCCAGGGCGGCAGGCACGGGCAGGCCGAGGCGGCCGAGCCCGAAAGCGCAAGCGACGAAACGTAATTCGAACGCCGCCCGACCGTCATGAGGCCGTTATAGAAATTGACGGTGTGACGGATGTGACAGATGATGTTTAGGTTGCATCCCGCTCAGGACGGAAAGGGCGATCGTGCTGACCCGACGCGCCAGCTTGCGCCGGCTGGTGGCCGGCTGCACCGCGGTGCTCGCATGCGTCGCCCTGGCCAGCACGGCGGGCCAGCCGGTCGCACACGCCGCCGACGGCCGCGACCTGCTGGCCAACGCCATCAACACCACCAAGGGCTCCTACCTGGTCTACAACTTCGGGCCCGGCCACCCCGCACCCATGCTCAACGCCGGTGGCAGCTGGTACGAGATGAACAACGGCGGCCACCTGATGATCATCAAGAACGCCGCGGGACGGCTCTCGCCGCACCTGCTGGTCGACACCCACCAGGGCGATCAGGCGCGCTGCGAGAACAACCCCGGTGCCCGCACCGGTGAGGGACTCTGGCAGGCGTCGGAACTCTATGCGCCGCTTCAGGCGTGGCAGCGGATGGGCCAACCGACGGTCGCCATCAACGCCAACTTCTTCGACGTTCGGGGGCAGAAGGCCGGCTCGTGGCGCCAGACCGGCTGCAGCTCACCGCTGGGCGCCTTCGTGGACAACACCCACGGCCAGGGCCGCGCCAACCAGGCCGTCACGGGCACCGTCGCCTATCCCGGCAAGCAGGGCCTCTCGGGCGGCGGTGAAAGCTGGAGCGTCCTGACGACGATGATCCTGCCGTCCGGCGGCGCGCCGTATGTGGTGTGGCCGAAGACCAAGAGCGACTACGACTCCGCCACTCCGGTGGTCGAGGACCTGCTGAACAAGAACGAACGCTTCGTCGCGGTCTCCGGCATCGGGCTGCTGGCACCCGGCAACACCGGGCAGCTGCGCGACGGCGGACCCAGCGCCGCGCGAACGGCCTTGGCGTACTCGAGGCAGAAAGACGAGATGTACGTCTTCGAGGGCGGCAGCTACACGCCGGACAACATGCAGGACCTGTTCCGCGGCCTGGGCAGCGACAACGCGATCCTGCTCGACGGCGGTGGGTCGTCGGCCATCGTGCTGCGCCGCGACACCGGCGGCATGTGGGCCGGCGCCGGCTCGCCGCGGGGATCCTGCGACACCCGGCAGGTGCTCTGCGATTCGCACGAACGGGCGCTGCCGAGCTGGCTGGCCTTCAACTAGCCGGCCCGAAGCGGAAGATCAGCAGGCTGGCCGCCACCACGGCCGCCGTCACCGCGAACACCGGCGCGACGACGAACCGTGACATCGTCGCCCCCAGGAAGGCGCCGGCGCACATCGTCAACACGACGCCGATGCGCAACGCCTGACGGTCGCCCGAGCCGCCGGCGAGCCGGCTGTCCAGGCCGAGGCTGACGATCGTCGACGTCAGCACCGTGGTGGACAGTTCCTGGATGCCGAACTGGCGGGCGCTCGAATGCTGCAGGCCGAACGTGACCGCGAGGATGCCGATCATGATCAGCTTGGTGTTGCTGTGGTACTGCAGGGCTCCCGTGCCGCCCAGGATCGCCAGCGTCACCAAAAGGGTGATCTCCGTTGCCAATACGGTGGTGATCCAGTCCCGCGTCCGGTCGGCGAAATGCCGCGATACGCGGCCGCTGACGATCGTGGTGCACACGAAGGTCGGCAGGGCCACCACGACCGCGGTCATGTCGATGCTGGTCCGCGGCGCCAGCCAAAAGCCCAGGAAGATCACGTTGCCGGTCATGTTGGCGACGAACACGTGGCCGAGCACCAGGATGCTGATCGAGTCCGCCAGCCCGGTCGCGAAGGTCAACAACAACAGCGCCGCGACCGTCGATCGCTCCGACACCGGGGAGGTAACCGCCATGGGTCGCAGCAGACCGTGCTAGACGTGCGGCGTCAAATCCAGCGACGTGATGGTCGTCATCCTGGTCACCAGCCAGCGGTTCTGCGCGCGCTTCAGGAACAGCCGGTAGGACAGGTACTTCAGCGACGGCACGTTCTTGGTCAACGGGCTGGTGGACGTGGTGTTGGTGTACACGATCACGACGGCGTTGGCGTCGTCGATCGATTCGACCGCCGCTCCGGTGACCTCGGTGTGGTTGGTGATCTTGGCCTGCTTGTTGGGGGCCACGATGGCGTCGACGAACTTGCGGTACTGCGCCTCGAAATCGCCGCTGAGGTAGCCCGACGCCCGGTCCGCGAGGGTGTCCATGTTCTCGGGCGTGTAGGTCCACAGCGTGGTGATGGCGCTGGCCGCGGTGCGCGCCACTTTGAGTTTCGTTGCGGCGGCGGCACGATCGCTCAGATACGGCTGTACCGTCGCGCCGGCGAACGCGGCCGAACCGACGAACACCGCGGCGGCCACCACGACCGTGATGGCCAGCCGCTTGCCGGCCAGCCATTTGCGCCGCTTGCGGCCCGCGGGCTTCGCCCCGGCGTCGCCGGCCTCGGATTCCTCGGCGGCGGAAGCGGTTTCGTCGCCGGCCGGCGAGTCCGCGCGCTCCTCGGCCGCCGCCTCCTCGGAGGCGTCGGTGCCCGCGTCGGCGGTCAGATCACCTGTTGCAGGTTGCTGATCTTCCACTGATTTCCTTCCTGCGTGGCGGTCGCCGTCCACCGATTGGCGTTCTCCCAAACCTGTTTGCCGTCAGGGGATTTGCTGCTGACCGCGGTGGCCACGATCACGGTCGCGCTGCCGTCGTCGTTCCAGCGCTCCACCCCGGCGTCCAGGACGGTGCCGGTGGCCGGTTCGGCCCGGGCCACCTGTAGCAAGATCTCGTTCGCCTTGTCGCGGTACTCCTTGGCGAAGTCGCCGGTCGCCTGGCCCAGCACCCGCGTCACGTAGTCGTTGGCGTGGAATGGATCGATGGAGGTGAACTGCGTCATGAAGCCGGTCACGTAGCTGAGCACCTCGCGATTCTTCGACTCGGCGCGCTCGCGGGATTCATGGTTGATCAGCATCAGCGTGCACACCGTGATGGCGGCCGCCATCAGGATCGCCGCGACCGCGCTGGCCAACGGCAGGCCCCACGGCCGCCCCGGCGGCACCGCACTCGGGATCAGCAGCGGTCCCTCACCGGGCTGAAACTTGCGGCGCGGGCTCATTTTCCGCCTCCCGGCTTGGGCTTGGTCAGCACCGTGAGGTCATCGACCAGCCAGCGGCCGCCGTCCTTCACGAACGTCACCCGCACGGTGGCGGAGATGTAGCGCTCATCGGGCGCCGCGCCGCGCCTGCCCTGCATGAACATCAACATGGTCGCGCGGTCCGGCGCCGCGGATTGGATCGCGTGGTCGGTCACCCAGTACTCGTTGATGACCGGGTTGCCCTTCTGCACCATGTCCTGCTGGGCGGCCAGCTGGGGCCGGTATTTGGCGGTGGCCAGCGACAGGGCGCGCGTGAAATCGTCGTGCAGGGATTTGGGGTCGTAGGTCAGCATCTGCGCGACGATCTTCGGGCCCTGCGTGCCGAGCTCCGCCCGCGTATGGTCGGTCTCCCGGTCCGGGCCGAACACCACCGCATAGCTGATCGCCGCGCCGGCGAGGCACAGTGCGGTCGCGCCCAACACCAGGGCGACCGCCGACCGCCGCACGGGGAACCCGGGCTCGCCCGGCTCGTGACGCCGCACTTCGGTGCCGACCAGCATGTCGGCGAAGGTGCGTCGGTCCGAATCCCACAGCGGCCAAAACCATCCCACCACCGACAGGGTGTCGAGCAGGTGCGCCAGGTCGCGCAGCAGCAGTCCCCATGGCCCGAGGGGTTCGCCGTCGCGTCGCCCCACCGCGATGCCGAAGAGCGCCCTGCCCACGCTGAAGCCGGTGATGGTCGGCAGCAACGACCGGTTCGCCAACATCAACAGGATCGCCACGCCGCCGGCCGAGATGCACACCCACGACCAGATCGGATGGTGGCGCACGTTGACCGACACCAACGCCATCGTCGCCACGACCGCAACACCCGGGAGCACGTCGACGGTCAGTGCGCCGGCGCGAAGATGCCAGGGCGCCAAGGCATTCCGTGGGGACTCCTGGGCGGCCTTGGCCGGTGGCTTCTCGACCACCACCGTCACTTCGTCACCTGGTCGAGCTTGGCAATCTTGTATTGCCCTTCGGCCATCGCCATTTTCACCCGCAGGCGGTAGCCGGTTTCGTTCTGCGTCTGGTCGTTGGCGACCTTGACCCGAACGGCGACGAGCACGTCGACCGAACCGTCGGGGTTGTTTCGCTCGACCGCCGCCCGCATGTCGGACACCTGGACGTGGACGTTGGCCGCCTGATACGCCTGAACCAGCATGCTGGTGTAGAGCAGGGCCTGCGAGCGGAAAGCGTCTGTGCCGCAGTCGATGATCTTCTGCTCGCTCGCCGCCATCGCGTTGGTGTCGGGCGCCTGGGTCGCGGACACGCATTCGACGGCCGCCTTGAGCGCCGCGGCGTTGTTGCGGGCGATCGCCTGGCTGTCGTGGTGGTAGCGCAGCGCGAAGTACCCGCCGGCGCCGACGGCGGCGGCGCACAGCACGAGCACCGCGGCGATACCGGCCAGCCAGCCGCGACCCATGCGCGATGGACGGCGCTCGACGCCCCCGTCCGGGCCGGCCTGCGCGTCCGACGGCTCCTCGACGGCGGCCTCGGGCTCCGTTTCCTCGGCGGCGGCCTCGGGCTCCGACGGCTCCGCCGTGGCCTTTTCTTCCGCCGCGGTCTCTTCGGCCGTCGCGGTCTCCTCGGCCGAGGGCTCCTCGGCCGTCGCGGCCGGCTCGATCGAGGGTTCGGCGGACTCCTCGGCCGTCACTTCCGGGTTGGCCGGTTCGGCGGTGGGCTCCGGGTCCTGGTTCTTCGGACGCCGTCCGCGCAGACGACGAAACTTCGGCATCGGTGGGGGGTTCAGCCGGCTGGCGCCAGCATCTCCTTCCATCCGTCGTCTCCTGTTCTGGCCGAGTTTTCGACGGAGTACTTAACTCCGTCTGGCCCTACCAGTTCACCGCTTTGGGGACTGTAGACCGCCGCGGGCGGCCCGCCGGGAGTATAGACACACGGGTTGGGCTGCTGGCCGTTGCACTGCACGGTACCCGACCCCGGCCGCGACAAGGGGTCGCTGGTCGGCGGTGGCGTTCCCGCCACCCGGTCGGAGGGGGCGGGGTTCAAGCCGGTGTCGATCGACGGCGCCGGGATCACCTGGCCCGGTTTCACGGGCTGGTCGCAGCGCGCGGCCGGCGCGGGGCAGGTCACGATCTGGTTGGGGTCGCCATACCAGGGGTTGGTGCCCGCCGGCACGTACGGCCTGGGGTCACGGCACTCCCGCGGCGTGGCCGCCCGCTTGCCCTCGATGTCGGTACACGGGATGTTGCGCGAGCCGCGCACGCTGTTGGCCGGGGTGTCCATCGGGATCTTGCAATAGGTGCCCGACGGCAGCGGCTGGATGCTGGTGTCGGCCGGGGACCGCCACTCGGACGCCGGGATGAACCCAGTGAGGCAGGGCGGCGGCTGGTTGATCGACAACGCCAGGTCCAGGGCCGCCATGTTCGGGAACGGCGCGGCCACCGTCTGGGCGATCGACGCGCCCTGCGGCAGGAACACCAGCACCTGCTCGACGCCGGTGTGGTACCGCTTGAGCAGGTCGAAGACCACCTCGAGGTTCGCCAGCGTCTGCGGCAGCGAATCCCGCACGTCGTTGAACACGTCGTTGACCTGGTCGGCCGTCGGCGCCGCCTGGCGCAGGATGCTCTTGACGTGCTGGTCTTCCTGCGCGGACTGCGCGCCCAGCCTGTTCAGGTTGCGGGCCCAACGTTCGATGGCGTCACCGGACTTGACCTGGCTGTCCAGCACCGGGCCCGAGTTCTGGATGATGTCGTTGACGTCGTTGATGTTGGTCTTGAAGTCCCCGACGATCGCCTGGGTCGAGTCGACCAACCGCTGCAGGGCGGGACCCAGACCGCCCACGGATTGCGCCGTCTCGTCGAGCAATTGGGCGATCTTGTCCTTGGGCAGCACGGCCAGCCCGCGGTTGGCCGTGTCCAACGCCGGCCCGATCTCGGCGGGCACCGTGCCCTTCGTGATCGTCTGGCCCTCCGACAGGAACTTGCCCGGATTACCGGTCGACTCCAGGTCCAGGTACTGCTCACCGACCGCCGACACCGAGTGCACGTTGGCCGTCGCGTCGATGGGGATCTTGTACCGGCTGTCGATGCTCATCGTCGCCTGGGCGCCGCGCTCCGTCGGCTCGACGTCGGTGACCTTGCCGATGGTGATGCCTCGATAGGTCACGTTCGCCGTCGGGTACAGGCCGCCCGACGCGGGCAGGTCGGCCTTCAGCGTGTATCGACCGATTCCCACCAGGCTCGGAATCTGCAGGTAATAGACGCCGAGCACCGACAGCGCGATCACCGTGATGATCCCGAACGCGATCAGCTGGCGCCGGACAAAGGGAGTCAGCAATTCCTGTCCCCCCTTTCCACCAGTGGCCCACCGGGCGCGTCGTTCGGGTTCGGCGTGTAGCGCACGTCCGGGATCATCGTCTCGGGGTCACGCCCGAACGACTGCTCGAGCGCGCGCAGCGCCCCCGACAATCCGGTGCCGGTGAGGAACGCGTTGTCCACGGAGCTGTACGTCACGTCGAGCGTCAGCGAGATGTTGATGTAGTCACCGCGGAAGATCTTCGGCACCGTGTCGATGTCGAACGGCTGCGTCAGGATCAGCTTCAGCGCACCGATCAGGTACGGCGAGGCGCGGCCCAACTCCTTCAACGGGCATTGCAGCGCCTGCAGGTCGGTGTGCAGCGGCCCGCGCGCCTCCGACAGGTACTGGTCGGCGGCCTGGCTGAGCCGTCCCACCGCGTCGACAGCGTTGATCAGCAGGTTCTTGGTGTCGGCGAAGTGCTTGACCAGCGGCGGGATGTCGGTGAGCACCCGGTCGAGGACGTCGGCCCGCGCACCTACGTAGGTGAGCAGCCGGTTGGTCGAGTCGATCGCGTGCGTGATGTCATCGCGCTGCTGGTTGAGCTGGTTGGTGAAGGTGTCCAGCTTGCCGAGGAAGGACCGGATCTGATCGCCCCGCCCGTTGAAGATGTTGTAGACCTCGTTCTGCAGCACCTCCAGGTTGGGGATGCCGCCGCCGCGCAGGATCAGCGACAGGCTGGCCAGCGTCTGCTCGGTGGTCGGGTACGCCGACGAGTTCTTCAGCGGGATCGTGTCGCCGTCCTTGAGCATCTCCTGCGACGGGTTCGGCGGCGCGGCGAGCTCGACGTGCTGGGAACCCAGCAGCGAGGTCTGGCCGATCTTGGCGATCGCGTTCTTCGGCAGCTTGGTGTTCTTGTCGACGCCCAGCGTCAGGGTGGCGACCCAGTTCTTCAGCTGAATGGACTTGATCGACCCGACGAACACGTCGGCGACCATCACCTTGCTGTTGCCGTTGATCGCCAGGGTGTCGGGCACCTGGACGTAGATCGTCATGGCGCCCGAGCCGCTGCCCGGACCGCCCGGGATCGCGACGTTGGAGATCCCGCGCCAGCCGCACGAACTCAACACCAGCGCGGCCACCAACAGCACCAGCGCCTGCCAGGCCCCGCGGCGAATCAGTCGAAGCGCGCTCATTACTGGCCACCCCCGATGTCAGCCGGTACCGCGGGCCCACCGGCGTTCGGCGCGGGCGCCGCGACCGGCGCCGGCGTCGGGGCGACCGGGCCCGGGGCCACGTTCGGCCCGGGTGGCGGCGGCTGGATCGGAACCGGCGCGTTCAAACCGATGGGCGGCACGATCGGGTTCTCGTCATAGGCGTTCGGCGGTCCCGGCGGCGTCTGCAGGTTCGATTGCACGGGCGCGATGTTGGGGCCTCCCATGAGCTCGGCCAGCGAGTCCGGCGTCATCAGACCCGCGGTGATCGGCCCGACCTGCTGCCCCTGCATCCCGGGCGCGACGATCCAGCCGGGCTGGGTGTTGCGGTGCGACGTCGGGGTGTCCGGAACCCAGATGCCGGGGACGGTGGTGTCCTTGTATCCGTTCGGCGGGTGCAGCCGATCTTCCGAATACGCCACTTCCTTGGGCAGGGTCTCGGCCGTGCTGAACAGGTTCGCCCCGAACGGCAGGTAGTTGAACTTGATGGCGTCGAGGATCGGCGCCAGGTACTGCGCGCACAGTTCCGCCGACTCTTGGTAACCGAGCCGGCTGCCCGCCTGGATCGAGCTGCAGATGAACTGCATCGGGTTGGCGAAGTTGGTGATCGCGGGGATGGCGACCACGGAACCGTGCGACGGGTGATAGATCTGGTTGATGTTCGCCGCGGCCGTGGGCAACACGTGCAGCGCGGTCTCCAACCCGTTCAGCGGGTCCGGCTGCAGGATCGTGTTCGTCACGGTCGCCAGGTTGTTGATGTCGTAGGTCAGAACCTCGCGGTTCTTGTCCAGGAACGGCCGGACCGTGGACAGCAACCCGTCGAACTGCTCGATCGCGTTCGACAGGTCACTGTCGTTGTGCGCCAGCCGGGTGGTGAAGTCCGCCAGGTTCTGGTTCAGCGCGACGAACTGCTGGTCGTCCTTGTGCAACGCGTTGACGAACAGCGCCAGGCTCTTGACCACCGCGAAGAAGTCGCCGCGGCCCTCGTTCAGCGCGTTCAACGCCTGCGAGAGGTTGCTCAGCGTCGTGTTGATCTCTTTGCCCTTGCCGGCCAACCCGTTGGCGTAGGACTCGATGACCTCACCGAACGGGCCCGTCGGCTGCTCCGGCGTCGGCCCCAGCTTGGAAATGATGTTGGTGATGCTGTTGCGCAGCTGGTCCCACTCCACCGGGACCTGGGTGCGCTCCTCGGGGATCACCGCGTTGTCCGACAGCACCGGCCCGCCCTTGTACGGCGGCTCCAGCTGGATCGCCCGCGACGCCACCAGCGTCGGGTTCAGGATCACCGCGTTGGCGTTCGCGGGCACCCGGTACTTGTTCTGGTAGTGGAAGGTGACCTTCATCTTGTCGCCGGCCGGCTCGATCTTGTCGATCGCGCCCACCCGCAACCCCATGATCTGGACCTTGTCGCCCGGGTACAGGGCGTTGGCCGCCGGGAAGTAGGCCACCACGGTGTTGTTGGTCATCTTCTCGTACAGCTTCCAGCCGACGAATCCGACGACGAGGGCGAGCACGATCACCAGCGAGCCGATGATCACCGTCGCGCGGGTCATCTTCGGCAGCCGGATGTTGCGGATGTCAAAGGCGGTGCTCAATTCTGGCTACCTCCCCCCGCAGCGCCGCTGCCGCCGGTTCCGCCCGGGTTGATGAACGGCGCGGGCAATTGGTTACCAGGTCCGGGTGGCGCGGCCGGCCCCGGCGGGAAACCAGGCGCGAACGTCGACGGTGGCGGCGTCGGTCCGGCGGGCGCCAGGTTTTCGGTGCGCGCGCCCGGCGGTGCCTGCGCGGGCAGCGGCACGGGCGTCCCCGGAACGTCCGGCGGCGGGTCGCCCGGGCGCCCGGCGATCGGGATGCCCGGGGTCGGCGGCAGGCCGCCTGGGTTCGGCGGGGAGGTCATCACGTCGACCGGCGCGGGGAAGCCCGGGCCGCCGAACGGTCCGATGCCACCACCGGCGCACGGCAGCGGGTTCCACGGCCGCGGCAGCCCCTCGTCGCCGACGGTGACGTTGCCGCCCGGGTTGGCCGGCGTGTACGAGCACGGCGATCCGGGTGGGACGGCCGGGCCGGGGTGCTCCGGCGTGCCCTCCAGCACCGGGGGTGCGGGCGGCGGCGCGCCGTTGGGGAGTCGGGTGCCGTTGGGGTCGGGCCACCGGAACTCGGGCAGGCCGGCACTGCGCCAGAAGTTCTCCGGGTCGATGCCGCGCTTCTTGAAGGCGGCGTCCACCCACGGCTGGATGATCTGGTAGAGCGCGAGGTTGTGCAGGACCACCTTGAAGAACGGTCCCGACGCGATCGCCTCGTTCAGCGACGGCAAGAACTTGCCGACCTCGGTGAGGCCCGCGGCGACGTCGTCCTTGCGCTCCTTGAGGATGTCGCTGACGGTGCGCAGCTGCTCGAGGACGTGGTTCAGGTTGGGGTTGTCGTTGATGAATCCCTTGACCTGTTCGGAGAAGGCGGCGACGTTCGACAGCAGCGCGTTGATGGCCTGGCCGCGTTCGTTGAAGGCGACCAGCAGCGTCTTGGTGTTGACCAGCAGGCGGTCGATCTGGTCGCTGCGGTCACCGAGGATGCTGGCCACCTGGTTGGCCTGGGCGAGCAGATGCTTGACCTGCTCGTCGCGCTTGCCGATCGTGTCGGAGAACTTGGCCACGCCGTCCAGCGCCGCGCTCAGGTGCGGGTAGGTCTGGTCGATGGTCTGCGACAGCACGTGCAGCGATTCTTTGACCGTGTCGATGTTCCAACCCTGCGCGGCCTTGGTGACGTCGAAGAACGCGTCGTAGATCTGATAGGGCGTGGTGCTTTGGCCAATCGGCAACGAGTCCCCGGGCCGCAGTTGCTTGGTGCCCCGGTTCTCGACCTCGAGGATCTTCTTGCCCAGGATCGTGTCGGTCTTGATCGCCAGGCGGCTCTCCGTGCCGATGGTCGCGGTGCCGAGGTTGAACTTGACCAGGATGTGATCGTTCTCGATGTTGATGGCCTCGACCTTGCCGACGTCCACGCCGGCGATGCGCACCTTGTCGCCGACGCCGACGCCCCCGGTGTCGCTGAACTGGCCGTAGTAGTGCGGCTTGGCCATCAGCATGGGCACGCTGGTGAAGCTTTGGCCGACGCCGATGACGAGCAGCGTCACGATGATGCCCATCAACCCGATGCGAACCCGGTTGGGTGGCTCCAGTGTTCTCATTGCGGCGTGCACCTACCCGTCGGCTGTTGGAATAGCCGGACCGTGCGGACCGGGCCGCCGGCCTGCAAACCGTTGATCTTGAGCGTGATGTCGCAGGCGTAGAAGTTCACGAAGTCGCCGTAGGACCCGATGGCGCGCCCGATCATGTTCAAGGCGGTGGGCACCTTCTTGAGGTAGTCGTTCAGCTGGTCGCGCTGGTCGATGAGCGGCTGTTGGATGGCGTCCAGATAGTTGAGAGTGCTGTGCAGCAGGCCGCGGTCCTCGGCGAGCAGGTCGGCGACCGTCCCGGCGGCGTTGCTGATGTGCGCGGTCCCGCCCGCCAACTGGTCCCCGTGGTCCTTCAGCCCGGTGATCAGCACCTCGAGGTTGTTGACGGTCTGGTCGAACTGCTGGCGGTGGCGAACCGTGGTGTCCAGCACGATGTTCAGGTTCTTGATGACCTCGCCGATCGCCTGGTCGCGCTCACCGAGCTGGTTGGTCAGCTGCGCGGTTTGGTCGAGGATGTCGTTGATGGTGCCGCCCTGGCCCTGGAACACCGTGATCAGGGCCGTCGCGATGGTGTTCACCTTCTGCGGGTCCAGCGCCCGGAACAGCGGTTTGAACCCGCCGATCAGGGCGTCCAGGTCCAGCGCCGGCGAGGTGCGCGACATCGGGATGAACCCGCCCGGCGGCAGCACCTTCTGGGCGCCCTCGCCCTCGCCGCGCTTGAGCTCCAGGTAGCGGTTGCCGATCAGGTCGAGGTAGCGGATCTGCGCGGTCGTCGACTGATACAGCGGCACCGAGCGGTCGACGTTGAACTTCACCCGCGCCCGCTTGCCGCCGTCGGCCAGCTCGACTGTGTCGACCTTGCCGATCTCCACGCCGGAGGCGCGGACGAACTGGCCCGCCCGCAGGCCGCTGGCGTTGGCGAACTCGGCCGAGTACGACTGCGTGCTGTCGAAGCGCATCTGACCGAAGACGACGACGATCATCACAGTGAAGATCAGCAGCACCAACGAGAAGATGCTGAGCTTGACGATGGTTCCGGAGATTTTCATGGGTTGATCGTGTTATCCCCTACTTGGCGGCCCCAGACGTACTCGATCGCATACGGCGATCCGGTGTCGACGTGGTTGTACGGCGCGATGCTGTTGCCGCTGTCTATCACCAATTCCGGTGCGGGCCAGAGGTCGTGGGTGATCTGCTGCCAGCAACCCGGGGCACCTCCCGGCCCGCCGCGCGCGTTCACCCGCGGCAGGTTCTCCGGATAGGTGTACGGGTTGGGCGCTCCGCCGACCACCCCGGCGAGCCCGCCGAACAGGCTGGCGAGGGCCGCCACCGCCGACACCGGGTTGGCCAGCAACCCCAACCCGGACAGCGCCTCGGTGTGGGCGACCAGCGAGTAGCCGTTGCCGCCCAGGAACGAGGACGCCTTCGGCTCGATGTCGTGGTAGTTGCGCACCGTGCAGAAGAGCTCCGGGCTGTAGGTGTCCAGCAGCTGCGCGGTGGGCACCAGGTCTTGGGCCCCGCGCGCCAGGTACGGCCCGCCCCGGTTGAAGATGTCGGCGCCGGTGTTGCCGAACCCGGCCGCCGACAACAGCGCCTGATCCA
>NZ_LATC01000015.1:0-67375 GCF_001414075.1 Mycobacterium sp. UM_11
GAGTGGCGTTCCTAGACAGCTCGCACTTCACTCGGAGGTCTTCGTCATGTCACCACGCCACGCCGTCACCAACGTCCGTGGTCAGTACACCTAGTCCGCCTCCACCAGGCTGGCGATGATGTCGGCCGCCGGCCCGGCCTGGGCCTCTTTGAACGACGTTCCTGCCCACAGGGGTATGCCGTTGGGGTCCTCCAGGGCGGCGGCCGCCTCCCGGATCGGCGAGGTCATCTGGTTGACCTCCGGGTAGCCCAGCGGCGCCACGTTGTCGAGCAGTCGGGTGAAGTTGTTCTCCAGGCCGCGCGCGTACCGGCCCGAGAAGGCGCGCGTGACGACGGTGGTGCCGAAGACCGGATTCTTCAGGGCGGTGCGGTGCGCGGTGCTGGTGCCCGCCTCGTCGCTGAGCAGCAGCGCGGTGCCGACCTGGGCGGCCACCGCGCCCCGGTGCAGCACGGCGGCGACGTCCCGCGCGTTGCCCAGGCCACCGGCGGCCACGACCGGAACGTCATGCGCGTGGCGGATGCGGTCGATCAGGTGGTGTAGCGACTCGCCGCTAGGCTCCATGTCGGGCGCGAAGGTGCCCCGGTGCCCACCCGCGTCGGGACCCTGCGCGATCAGGCTGTCCGCGCCGGCGGCGACGGCCACCCCCGCCTCGTACGCCGAGGTCACCGTGACCATCACCAGCAGGCCCAGCGCCCCCAGGCGCCGGATGACATCGGGCGGCGGGACGCCGAAGGTGAACGACACCAGCTCGGGCCGCATGTCGGCCACCACCTCGAGCTTGCGCTCCCAGTCGTCGTCGTCACCGTATTCCGGATGGCCGACCTCGACCTGGTAGTAGTCGGCGATCTCTTCGAGTTCTTCGGCGTAGTAGTCCAGCGCCACCCAGTCGGCGACGCTGGGTTGCGGGACGAACAGGTTGACGCCCAGCGGGCCGGTGGTCGCGGCGCGGGCGGCGGCGATGTCCTCGGCGAACCGCTCCGCGCTGCGGTGGCCGCCCGGGACGAAGCCCAGCCCACCCGCGTTGGACACCGCCGCGGCGAGCTCCGGCGTGCCCGGTCCGCCGGCCATCGGCGCACCCACGATGGGCACCATGATGTCCCAAAAGCCCAGTACCATCGGGCTAATTCGCTGACGGCGAGCGCCGGCACGGCGCGAGTGAGGAGGCGAACATGCGGGTTAAGATACCATCGCCCGAAGTTGTTGGGGCAGTGACCGTTTGGAGGCGTACGGGCCCAGCACGGCGGCGCCGTACGGCTGGCTGAGCAGCCGGCGGGCCACCGCGTTGACCTCCTCGACGGTCACCTGGTCGATCTGGCGCAGGGTGTGTTCGATGCTGCGGTGCTCGCCGTAGTTCAATTCGTTGCGGCCCAACCGGCTCATCCGGGAGCTGGAATCCTCCAGGCCCAGGACGAGCCCGCCCCTCAACGAACCCTTGGCGATGCGGCACTCCGCCTCGGTGATGCCGTCGCGGGCAACCGATTCGAGGACCTCGTTGGTCACCCGCATCACCTCGGCGAACCGCTCCGGCTGGCACGCGGCGTAGACGGACAGCGCGCCGCTGTCGGCAAAGATGTCCACCGTCGAGTAGACCGAGTAGGCCAGCCCGCGCAGCTCGCGAACCTCTTGGAACAGGCGGGAACTCAGGCCGCCGCCGAGTGCGCTGTGCAGCACCGACAGCGCCCAGCGATGCCGCCAGCTACGCCCCGGCGTGCGCACACCCAGTGAGAGATGCGTCTGCTCGGCGTCGCGATTGCCCAGCATCAGACGGGGCCGTCCGGTCACCCGCCCGGCACCCTTGCGCGGGGCGATCGGCCGGCGGCCGCGGACCAGGTGCGGCCTGAAGTGCTCGCGCACCAACGCGACCACCTCGTCGTGGTCGACGTTGCCGGCCACCGCGACCACCATGCGTTCGGGCGTGTAGCGCCGCACATGAAACGAGTGCAGCTGGGTCCGGGTCATCGCCGACACCGACCGCGCGGTGCCGATCACCGGCCGGCCCACCGGGTGGTCACCGAACATCGCGCCCAGGAACATGTCCCCCAGCGCGTCCTCGGGGTCGTCGTCGCGCATCGCGATCTCTTCGAGCACCACGTCGCGCTCCAGCTCGACGTCCTCGGCGGCGCACCGGCCGTTGAGCACCACATCGGCCACCAGGTCGACCGCCAGCTCGAGGTCGCTGTCGAGCACGTGCGCGTAGTAGCAGGTGTGCTCCTTGGCGGTGAAGGCGTTCAGCTCCCCGCCGACGGCGTCCATCGCCTGCGCGATGTCCACGGCGCTGCGGGTCGGCGTCGACTTGAACAGCAGATGCTCGAGGAAGTGCGCCGCCCCCGCCACGGTGGCGCCCTCGTCGCGCGATCCGACGCCTACCCACACCCCGACGGAGGCCGACCGCACCGCCGGCAGGTACTCGGTGACGACCCGCAGCCCGCCCGGAAGCGTGCTGCGCCGCAAGGCGGTCGAGGGTTGCGCCTCGAGGGTCTGCTCGCCGCGGCGCAGGGCCGCGGCGCGGTCAGCTGCTGGTGGTCGCGGCATCGGCAGGGGCGGCCGCCGGGGCATCGGCCGGGGCCGAGCTGTCTTCCTCCACCAACACCAGCGAGATCTTGCCCCGCTTGTCGATGTCGGCGATCTCGACCCGCAGTTTGTCGCCGACGTTCACCACGTCCTCGACCTTCGCGATGCGCTTGCCCTTGCCCAGCTTGGAGATGTGGACCAGGCCGTCGCGACCCGGCAGCAGCGACACGAACGCACCGAAATCCGTTGTCTTGACCACGGTTCCGAGGAACCGCTCGCCCACGGTCGGCAGCTGCGGGTTGGCGATGGCGTTGATCCGGTCGATCGCGGCCTGCGCCGACGGCCCGTCGGTGGCGCCGACGAACACGGTGCCGTCGTCCTCGATGGAGATCTGCGCGCCGGTCTCCTCGGTGATGGCGTTGATGACCTTGCCCTTGGGGCCGATGACCTCGCCGATCTTGTCCACCGGGACCTTGATCGTGGTGACCCGCGGCGCGTACGGGCTCATCTCGTCGGGCCCGTCGATCGCCTCGGCCATCACCTCGAGGATGGTCAGCCGCGCGTCCTTGGCCTGCGCGAGCGCGCCCGCGAGCACCTGCGAGGGAATGCCGTCGAGCTTGGTGTCCAGCTGCAGGGCGGTGACGTAGTCCTTGGTGCCGGCGCACTTGAAGTCCATGTCGCCGAACGCGTCCTCGGCGCCCAGGATGTCGGTCAGGGTGACGAAGCGGCGCTCGGTCTTGCCGTCCACCTCGACGTCGTCGGAGACCAGGCCCATCGCGATGCCGGCCACCGGCGCCTTGAGCGGCACGCCGGCGTTCAGCAGCGCCAGCGTGGAGGCGCACACCGAGCCCATCGACGTCGAGCCGTTGGAGCCCAACGCCTCGGACACCTGACGGATGGCGTAGGGGAACTCCTCGACGCTGGGCAGCACCGGGATCAGGGCCCGCTCGGCGAGCGCGCCGTGCCCGATCTCGCGCCGCTTGGGCGAACCGACCCGGCCGGTCTCGCCGGTGGAGAACGGCGGGAAGTTGTAGTGGTGCATGTAGCGCTTGGAGGTCTCGGGCCCCAGCGAGTCGATCTGCTGGGCCATCTTGACCATGTCGAGCGTGGTGACGCCCAGGATCTGGGTTTCGCCGCGCTCGAACAGCGCGCTGCCGTGCGCCCGCGGCACCACGGCGACCTCGGCGCTCAGCGCGCGGATGTCGGTGATGCCGCGGCCGTCGATGCGGAAGTGGTCGGTGAGGATGCGCTGGCGGACCAGCTTCTTGGTCAGCGAGCGGAACGCGGCGCTGACCTCTTTCTCGCGGCCCTCGTAGGTCTCGGCGAGCCGCTGGGCCACCTCGGCCTTCAGCTCGTCGGTGCGCGCGTCGCGCTCGGCCTTGCCGCCGATGGTCAGCGCCTTGGCCAGCTCGTCGGTGGCCACCGAGGCCACCGAGTAGTACACGTCGTCGCCGTAATCGGGGAACGTCGGGTAGTCGCTGGTGGGTTTGGCGGCCGCGCCGGCCAGCTCCTCCTGCGCGGTGCACAGGACGGCGATGAACGGCTTGGCGGCCTCCAGGCCTTCGGCCACAACGGTTTCCGTCGGCGCCTGGGCGCCGCCCTGGACCAGCTCGATGACCTTCTCGGTGGCCTCGGCCTCGACCATCATGATCGCGACGTCACCGTCGACCTTTCGGCCGGCGACCACCATGTCGAAGACGGCGCGCTCGAGCTGCTCGACGGTGGGGAACGCGACCCATTGGCCGTCGATCAGCGCGACCCGCACACCACCGACGGGGCCGGAGAACGGCAGGCCGGCCAGCTGCGTGGAGGCGGACGCGGCGTTGATCGCGACCACGTCGTACAGGTCGTTGGGGTCCAGGCTGAGGATCGTCACCACCACCTGGATCTCGTTGCGCAGCCCGTTGACGAACGACGGGCGCAGCGGCCGGTCGATGAGCCGGCAGGTCAGGATCGCGTCGGTGGAGGGCCGGCCCTCGCGACGGAAGAACGAGCCGGGGATGCGGCCCGCGGCGTACATCCGCTCCTCGACGTCCACGGTCAGCGGGAAGAAGTCGAAGTGTTCCTTGGGGTTCTTGCTGGCGGTGGTCGCCGACAGCAGCATGTTCTCGTCGTCGAGGTAGGCGACGACGGCGCCGGCGGCCTGCTGGGCCAGCCGGCCGGTCTCGAAGCGGATGGTGCGGGTGCCGAAGCTCCCGTTGTCGATGGTGGCGGTGGACTCGAAGACGCCTTCTTCAATTTCAGCGACAGACATAGGTGTCCGTACAGCCTCTCTGGGTATTCAGCTTTTTCGCGTCGTCACGCGCAGGTAACCCGAGAGCTTCCTAAGAGCGGAAAGAGCCTGAATGCGGCTACGGCCATCGATCGAAGCGGCCGAGAAGCCCCAGATCCGGAGAGCCCGGCAGCCACTACCGAAGACCGCCCGATACAGACTGGGCTGCTCCCGTGTGACGTGCACAATGACACGCTGGAACGGCACACGCGGATCTGCGTAGCCGCACCGTTTGCTCGGGCCGAACCGGCCCAGAACGCTCCCACTCTACACTGGCGGGCTCAGCCCGCCAGCAGGGCGGAAGGATTGCGATTGCGGGCGTCAGCGGCGCAGGCCGAGGCGCTCGACCAGCGAGCGGTACCGCTCCACGTCGATCTGCGCGACGTACTTGAGCAGCCTGCGGCGGCGCCCGACCAGCAGGAGCAGCCCTCGCCGGGAGTGGTGATCGTGCTTGTGCACCTTGAGGTGCTCGGTCAGGTCGGCGATCCGCTTGGTCAGCAGCGCGACCTGCGCCTCCGGCGAACCGGTGTCGGTTTCATGCAGGCCGTACGTGCCCAGGATTTCTTTTTTCTGCTCGGCGGTCAGCGCCACGAAAACATCTCCATCAATCGGTGCCGCGAAAGGTGTCGAAACGAAAGGTGGCCGCCGCGGACTGCAGCACACGTCGGGCGAGTCTATCAGCGGCTGTCATGTCCGCTGAAATCGCAGGCCAGCGGCCGCCCGCTTGACAACATACAACCAATTGGTTGTATGTTGTCCCGGTGACCGTAGACGAGGAGGACCGGGTAGACGCCCTGTTTCACGCGCTCGCCGACCGAACCCGACGCGACATCATGCGCCGGACGCTGGCCGGGGAGCACTCGGTTTCCAGGCTCGCGTGCAAGTACGACATGAGTTTTGCGGCGGTCCAGAAGCACGTCGTCGTGCTCGAAAAGGCCGGCCTGATAACCAAACGCCGCAGCGGCCGCGAGCAGCTGGCCAGCGGTGACGTGGCCGCCGTGCGCTCGGTGGCGGCCATGCTCACCGAGCTCGAACTCGTGTGGCGCGGTCGCATCGCTCGCATCGACGAGCTCATCTCATCCGACCCCAATTCGTCCGAACCCAAGGAGGACTGAACCATGCCCGTGACCGGTGTCCAGCACGATCCCGAGAGCCTGACGCTGACCATCACCGCGGAGTTCGCCGCACCGGTGGAGCGCATCTGGCAGGTCTACGCCGATCCCCGCCAGCTGGAGAAGGTGTGGGGACCGCCGTCCTGCCCGGCGACCGTCGTCGACCACAGCCTCACGCCCGGAAGCCGCACGACGTACTTCATGACCGGCCCGGATGGCGAGAAATACGCCGGGTACTGGCAGATCACCGCCGTCGACGCGCCTAGGAGCTTCTCCTTCGACGACGGCTTCGCCGACTCGGACTTCAACCCGAACCCGGGGCTGCCGGTCTCCAAGCACGTGTACACCTTCGCCGCGCACAACGGCGGCACTCGCGCGACCTACGTGAGCACGTATGAGTCCGCCGAGGCGCTGCAGCAGGTGCTGGACATGGGCGTGGTCGAGGGCGCCACGTCGGCCATCAACCAGATCGACGATCTGGTCGCCGCCTGAGCCGCGGGTCAGTCGGCGAGCAGTCCGCGGGCGCGGTCGGTGTCCTTGCCCATCGCGTCGATCAGGTCCTTCACCGAGTCGAACCGCTTCTGCCCGCGGATGCGTGCGACGAAGTCCAGCGCAACGTATTGGCCGTACAGGTCGGCGTCGGTGTCCAGGACGAACGCCTCGACGGTGCGGGTGCGGCCGGAGAAGGTGGGGTTGGTGCCGACGGACACCGCGGCCTGGTAGCGCTCGCCGGGGACGACGGTGCCGGTCACCGGCCCGTGCCCGAGCAGGGTGAACCAGGCGGCGTACACGCCGTCGGCCGGGATGGCCGAGTACATCGGCGGCGCCACGTTGGCGGTCGGGAAGCCCAGCTCCATGCCCCGGCCCTCGCCCCGCACGACCACACCCTCGACGCGGTGCGGGCGGCCCAGCGCGTCGGCGGCCGCCACCACGTCGCCGGCGTCGACGCAGGACCGGATGTAGGTGGAGGAGAATGTCACCGTCTCGTTGCTGTGGTGTTCGGACAGCAGCGACATCGACTCCACGGCGAACCCGAAGCGTTCACCGGCGCGCCGCAGGGTCTCGACGTTGCCGGCGGCCTTCTTGCCGAAGGTGAAGTTCTCCCCCACCACCACTTCGACCACGTGCAGGTGCTCCACCAGCAGCTCGTGGACGTAGCGCTCCGGGGTGAGCTTCATGAAATCGCTGGTGAACGGCATCACCAGGAAGACGTCGATGCCCAGCTCCTCGACCAGCTCGGCGCGCCGCGTCAGCGTCGTCAGCTGCGCCGGGTGGCTGCCCGGGTAGACCACTTCCATCGGGTGCGGGTCGAACGTCATCAGCACGGTCGGCACGTTGCGCGCGCGGCCGGCCTTAACCGCATGCGCGATGAGCTCCGCGTGGCCCCGGTGCACGCCATCGAATACGCCGATGGTGAGCACGCATCTGCCCCAGTCCGTGGGAATCTCATCCTGGCCGCGCCACCGCTGCACGATGGTTAGCCTACGGCGCCCGGCGATCCGCCGGGAGATCCGTACGGACGAGGGTGGCGAGGAGCACACGACCAGGCCCGGGTTGCCTAAACTTTCTCGTTGTGAAGGCTGACGAAGAGCGTGGCGGTCTCACCGCGGTCGGCCAGGACTACCTCAAAGCGATCTGGAACGCCCAGGAGTGGTCGGTGGAGAAGGTCAGCACCAAGATGCTGGCCGAGAAGATCGGGGTGTCGGCCAGCACCGCGTCGGAGTCGATTCGCAAACTCGCCGAGCAGGGCCTGGTCGACCACGAGAAGTACGGCGCCGTGAGCCTGACCGAGGCCGGCCGGCGGGCGGCGCTGGCGATGGTGCGCCGGCATCGACTGCTGGAAACGTTCCTGGTCAACGAGCTCGGCTACGGCTGGGACGAGGTGCACGACGAGGCCGAGGTGCTCGAGCACGCGGTGTCCGACCGGCTGGTCGCCCGCATCGACGCCAAGCTGGGGTTCCCGCAACGCGACCCGCACGGCGACCCGATCCCGGCCTCGGACGGGCAGGTGCCCACGCCGCCGGCCCGCCAGCTGTGGGCGTGCGACGAGGGGGACGCCGGTACGGTCGCCCGCATCTCCGACGCCGACCCGCAGATGCTGCGCTACTTCGCCGACGTCGGGATCAACCTGGACTCGCGGCTACGGGTGCTGACCCGGCGCGAGTTCGCCGGGATGATCTCGGTGGCCATCTCCGCCGGCGACGGCGCGGAGACGACCGTCGATCTGGGCAGCCCGGCCGCGCGGGCGATCTGGGTGGTCTAGCTAGCGGCGATCGCAAGCGCGGCGAAGCCGGGCGCTGCGGGTCGCCGCCATTGGGCTAGCTCGTCAGCGGTCGGCGCGCTGATACGCGGTGACAACGGCCGCGCCGCCCAGCCCGATGTTGTGCTGCAGCGCGGCGTTGACGCCCTCGACCTGGCGCTTGTCGGCGGCGCCGCGCAGCTGCCACGTCAGCTCGGCGCACTGCGCCAGCCCGGTCGCGCCCAGCGGGTGACCCTTCGAGATCAAACCGCCCGAGGGGTTGACCACCCAGCGCCCGCCGTAGGTGGTGTCGCCGTTGTCGATCAGCTTGGGCGCCTCCCCCGGGGCGCACAGCCCCAGCGCCTCGTACAGCAGCAGCTCGTTGGCCGAGAAGCAGTCGTGCAGCTCGATCACTCCGAAGTCCTCGGGGCCCAGCCCGGATTGTTCGTAAACCTGTTGCGCGGCTTGGACATTCATGTCGTAGCCGATCAGGTTCTTGGCACTGCCGTCGAAGGTGGAGGCGAAGTCGGTGGTCATGGCCTGCCCGACGATCTCCACCGCGCGGCCGGCCAGCCCGTGGCGATCGACGAAGCCCTCCGAGGCCAGGATCGCCGCGCCGGAGCCGTCGGAGGTGGGCGAGCACTGCAGCTTGGTCAGCGGGTCGGAGATCATCCGCGCCGCCAGGATGTCGTCGAGCGTGTAGGACTCCTGGAACTGCGCGAACGGGTTGTTGACCGAGTGCTTGTGGTTCTTGTAGCCGATCTTGGCGAAATGCTCTGCGGTGCTGCCGTATTGGCGCATGTGCTCACGGCCGGCCGCGCCGAACATCCACGGCGCGACGGGCATGGCGAACTCGTCGATCTCGGCCATGGCCTTGACGTGGCGGCCCATCGGCGACTCGCGGTCCTGGGCGCCCCCGCTGAGCGGGCCGGGCTGCATCTTCTCGAAGCCGAGCGCGATGGCGCAGTCGACGATGCCGCCGCGGATGGCCTGCGCCGCCAGGAACAGCGCGGTCGAACCGGTCGAGCAATTGTTGTTGACGTTGACGATCGGGATGCCGGTCATGCCCAGCTCGTAGAGCGCCCGCTGCCCGGACGTGGAATCGCCGGCGACGTAGCCGACGTAGCCCTGCTGCACCTCGCGGTAATCGATCCCCGCGTCGGCCAGCGCGTTGGTGCCGGACTCGCGCGCCATGTCGGGGTAGTCCCAGCCTTCCCGGCGGCCCGGTTTCTCGAACTTCGTCATGCCGACGCCGACGACGTAAACCTTGTTAGACATCTTTGTCCCTTTCCACAGGCCGCGACTTCCGGTCAGCCTATTCCTCGAGCGTCGCCGGGCGGATCACCACCACCGACTTGGTCTTCGCACCCTCATCGCGCAGCAGCGCGATCACCTTGCCGTCGGCGTCGCAGGCGGCGTAGACGCCGGCGACGCCCGCCGGCGCGAGCGGCCGGCCGTTCGCCGTCGCCTCGGCCTCCTCGGCGGTCAGGTCGCGCCGCGGGAAGATCAGCAAGCACGCCTCGTCCAGCGTCAGGGACAGCCCGGGCGCCTCGGCCAGCTCGTCGAGCGTGCGGGCCCGCTCCAGGGTGAAGCGGCCGACCCGGGTGCGCCGCAACGCCGTCAGGTGCCCACCCACCCCGAGCGCGGCGCCGACGTCGCGGGCGAGCGCCCGAATGTAGGTGCCCGACGAGCAGTCGACCTCCACGTCGACGTCGACCAACCGACCGTCGGATCGGACGTCGCAGACCTCGAACCGGTCGATACGCACCGGCCGGGCCTCGAGTTCGACGGCCTGTCCCTCGCGCACCAGCCGGTAGGCGCGCCGGCCGGCCACCTTGATCGCGCTGACCGCCGACGGCACCTGCTCGATGTCACCGCGCAGGGCGGCGACCGCTTCGGTGATCGCCTCGCGCGTCAGGTGCGCGGCCGAAACACTCTGCAGCACTTCCCCTTCGGCGTCCTCGGTGGACGTGGTCTGGCCGAGCCGGATGGTGGCGGCATAGGACTTGGAGGCCGCCGTCAACAGGCCCAGGATCTTGGTGGCGCGGTCGACACCGACCACCAACACGCCGGTGGCCATCGGATCCAGCGTCCCCGCGTGGCCCACCCGGCGGGTGGCGAAGATGCGACGGCAGCGACCCACCACGTCGTGACTGGTCATCCCGGCCGGCTTGTCAACGACGACCAGCCCAGGACCGGGCGCCGGACCGCTCGGGCTCGGGGTCATAGCACGATGGCGGTCAGCACCAGTCCCCGCTCGACCGACCACCGGCCTCGCAGCGCGGTCAGCGGTTCGCCATCGAGGGCCTGGCCGTCGATCAAAATCTTGGACACGAACACCCCGGTGGTCGCGCCGTCGGGCGGGTCGAGGTCGAACACGATGTGGGCATCCTCGAAACCCAGCCAGCGCTTGGTCAACGGGAACCAGGCCTTGTACGTTGCCTCCTTGGCGCAGAACAGGATTCGATCCCAATGTAGGCCTACGGGCAACGACGCCAGCTCGTGGCGCTCCTCCGGCAGGCTGATCGCGTTCAGCACGCCGTCGGGCAACACGTCGTGCGGTTCGGCGTCGATGCCCACCGAGCGCACCGCTTCGGTGCGGCCCACGACCGCACCGCGGTAGCCGGTGCAATGGGTCAGGCTGCCCACCACTCCGTCGGGCCAGCACGGTTCGCCCTTCTCGCCCTTGAGGATCGGCACCGGCGGCAGGCCGAGCTCGCCCATCGCGACGCGTGCGCAGTGCCTGACGGTGATGAACTCGCTGCGCCGCTTGGCGACCGACCTGGCGATCAGCGGCTCCTCTTCGGGCAGCGGGGCCAGCTCGGGCGGATCGGAATACAGCTCGGAATAAGCCAATTCGTCCACGTCCGGGAGCACCGAGGAGACCAGCTTTTCCTCGGTCATCGGGATTGCCGCTGCCGCAACCGTTCCCGGAACTGCGCGGCCTGCTGCCGCATCTCGGGAGTGATCTCGAAGTGGCCGCCGAAGTCGTTGAGGTAACCCGGCGCGTATTGCGGGTCGGGCAGCACCTGGCGCAGCCAGCTGTGCGGCTTGCGGCGCCGCCACTCGCGCGGGTAGCCCACCGACACCTCCTCGAAGCGCACGTCGTCGTACCAGGTGGTGCGCGGGATGTGCAGATGACCGTAGACCGAGCAGACGGCGTTGTAACGGGTGTGCCAGTCGGCGGTCTTGGTGGTTCCGCACCACAGCGAGAACTCCGGGTAGAACAGCGCGTCGCAGGGCTCGCGGACCAACGGGAAATGGTTGACCAGGACGGTCGGCGTCATCCAGTCGAGTTGCTCGAGCCGGGCCCGCGTGCTGGCGAGCCGCTCCCGGCACCAGGCCTCCCGCGTCGGATAGGGCTCCGACGAGAGCAGGAATTCGTCGGTGGCCACCACGTTGCGCTCCCGCGCGATGGTCAGGCCCTCGGCTTTGCTGGTCGCCCCCTCGGGCAAGAAGCTGTAGTCGTAGAGCAAGAACATCGGCACGATCGTCGCCGGGCCGCCCCGCTCGGTCCACACCGGGAACGGATGCTCGGGCGTGACGACGCCCATCTCGTCGCACATGTGGACGAGGTAGTCGTAGCGGGCCTTGCCGAAGATCTGCACCGGGTCCCGCGTCGTGGTCCACAACTCGTGGTTGCCGGGCACCCAGATCACCTTGGCGAATCGCCGGCGCAGCAGGTCAAGGGCCCACCGGATCTCGTCGGTGCGTTCAGCGACGTCGCCGGCGACGATCAGCCAGTCGTCGGGCGAGGACGGGTGCAGCGATTCGGTGACCGGCTTGTTGCCCAGGTGGCCGGTGTGCAGGTCGGAGACGGCCCACAGCGTCGGTTGCCCCCCGTTGGGCGATTCGTGCCCCGCATTTTGACCAGCCACGATTAACCAGACTAATAACCCGCGACCGCGGGCCGGTCGGGACGGGGCCTTGCCCGCGGCATTAGAACGTGTTCTTGTTTCCCTGTGACCGTGCCAACCCGACTTGTACACTCCCGGCAAGGAGCGCCGAGCCGTCAGGGGGTGTCGTGTTCGCCAAGGTGCGTCTGATCGGGGCGGTCGGTGCCCTGATCGCAGCGGCCGTCGCAGGCACCGTGGGGTGGCACGGCGCCGCCCCGGCGAGCGGCGGGCCGGTCGAGCTGCGCTCGACCGCGGCTCCGATGGAAACCACGATGAAGAGCCCGATCGTGGCCACCACCGACCCGCGCCCCTTCGACGCGTGCGAGGACATCCCGTTCGATGCGCTGCAGCGGCTCGGGCTGGCGTTTACCCCGCCGGAACACGAAGACGGCCTGCGCTGCCACTTCGATGCGGGCAACTATCAGGTGGCGGTCGAACCCATCATCTGGCGCACCTACGAGGAGACGCTGCCCCCCGACGCCGTCGAGACCACCATCGCCGGCCACCGCGCCGCCCAGTACTGGGTGCTCAAGCCGACCTATCACAACAGCTACTGGTATTACTCCTGCATGGTCGTGTTCAAGACCAGCTACGGCGTGCTGCAGCAGGCGCTCTACTACTCGACCGTCTACTCCAACCCCGAGGTGGACTGCATGTCCACCAACCTGCAGCGCGCCAACGACCTGGCGCCGTACTACAAGTTCTGACGGCCGGCCGGGCCTTAGCCTGGGCACCGTGAGTATCACCTCGACGCGACCCGCCCAGCCCGCGCTGCACGCCCTGCGCCACGTCGGCGGCAAGGCCCTCGGCCGGCTGCTGGGCCTGCCGCCCGCCACGACCGACTACACCGTGCAACGCCTCCGGGTGCCCATGCGCGACGGGGTCGACCTGGTGGCCGACCACTACGCGCCGAACACCGCGTCGCCCGCCGGCACCCTGCTGGTCCGCGGGCCCTACGGACGCGCGTTCCCGTTCTCCCTGGTGTACGGCGCGCTGTACGCGGCGCGCGGCTACCACGTGGTGCTGCAGAGCGTGCGCGGCACGTTCGGATCGGGCGGGGAATTCGAGCCGATGGCCAACGAGGTCGCCGACGGCGCCGACACCGCGGCCTGGCTCCGCGAGCAGACCTGGTTCACCGGGCGCTTCGCCACCATCGGGCTGTCGTACCTCGGCTACACCCAGTGGGCGCTGCTGACCGATCCACCGCCGGAGCTGGCCGCGGCCGTCATCACCGTGGGGCCGCACGACTTCAACGAATCCACTTGGGGCACCGGCTCGTTCGCGATCAACGACTTCCTGGGCTGGAGCGACATGGTTGCCCACCAGGAGGACCCGGTGCGCGTCCGGTCGGCGCTGCGCCAGCTGCGCGTCCGGCGCGACGTGGCGCGGGCGGCCCTAGGGCTGCCGGTGGGCGAGTCGGCCCGGGCGCTGCTCGGGGCGGGTGCGCCGTGGTTCGAGTCGTGGCTCGAGCACACCGACCGCGACGATCCGTTCTGGGACGCGCTGCGCTGCGGCGACGCGCTGGACCGCGTCGACGTGCCGGTGCTGCTGATCAGCGGCTGGCAGGACATCTTCGTGCGGCAGACGCTGCAGCAGTACCGCCGGCTGCGGGCCCGCGGCGTGGACGTCGCGCTCACCATGGGCCCGTGGACCCACGCCCAGATGCTCACCAGCGGGCTGAGCACCGGCGCGCGGGAGACGCTCGATTGGCTGGGCACCCACCTGGGCGGGGCACCCGCCCGGCGCCCGAGCCGGGTGCATGTCTGTGTCACCGGCCAGGGTTGGCGCAACGTCGCCGACTGGCCGCCCGCCACCACCGAGCGCGCGCTTTACCTGCGGCCCGGCGGCCACCTGGGCGAGACGGCGCCGACGGGCCTGCCGCGGCTGGCGCCGGCGACCTTCCGCTACGACCCCGCCGACCCGACGCCCACCACGGGCGGCCCGTTGCTGTCGCCGGACGGCGGTTACCGCGACGACAGCCGGCTCGCGACGCGCGACGACGTGCTGGCCTTCACCAGCCTCACCCTCACCCACGACCTGTGCGTCTACGGCAGCCCGGTCGTCGAGCTGGTGCACGGCGCCGACACGCCCCACGTCGACCTGTTCGTCCGGGTGAGCGAGGTCGACGCCAACGGCCGGTCCAAGAACGTCAGCGAGGGCTACCGGCGGCTGGACAACGCCGTCAAGAGCTCGAAGAAATCCGTCCGGGTCGAACTCGACGGCACCGCCCACCGCTTCCGCGCCGGGTCGCGCATCCGCGTGCTGATCGCCGGTGCCTGGTTTCCCCGCTACACGCGCAACCTGGGCACCGACGAGCCGATCCTGACCGGCCGGCAGTCCAGGCCGGCCACCCACACCGTGCGCTACGGCCGTTCCCGGCTGCTGCTGCCCGTCGGCCCGCCGGACCTGTCAGCCAACGGCTCCGCGGACGCGGGCGGCGACCTCGGTTAGGGCCGCGCCGTCGCACACCGGCGGCGCCAGCGGCGGCCGCACCGGCAGCTCCACCCAGCTCTTGCAGCCGCCGTATTCGGGTGTGCGGGAGATCGTCACCGGCTCGGCGAAGGGGTGAACGGACACCACCAGCACGGCGAGCTTGTGCTTCGGGCGGAAGTCGAGCCGGTCGGCGCGCACCGATTCGGCCGTCCAGATGTGCAGGTCCTCTATCGAGCCAAGGCCGTCGGGCCGGTTAACCGCCACGGCCGCAACGACTTTCGCGGCCGCCCTGAGCACGAGACGATCCTCGGTGCTGTCGGCGGCGGCCGCCTCCAGCAGGTCGCGATGCTCGGGCCGCACCCGCTCGAAGTGGCTGTGCGCGACCGTCGGGAACAGCAGGAACTCGCTGGCGGCCAGTCCCCCGCGAGCGGGCGGTACCCCCACGAAGCGCTTCTCCCCGATTCCGCCCTTGCGCAGCAGCACCTTCTGGCGACCGTCCAGCAGGGCGTGCACGACGGCGCTCCACTCCTTGAGCGCGGGCGTCGTGGTTCCGGTGGTGGCCGTTCGGGTCATTGCGCCCCGGCCAGCCGGGCGATAACCTCCGGCCGGCGCAGCGGCGGAACGGTCTTCGGCGGCTGGCGCCGCGGGGGCAGCGCCGCCAACAACCGCGTCGTCGTCTCGGTGACCTCGGCGACGGCGGCCTCGAACGCTTCGGCGTTCGTCGCGGTGGGTCGGGTGATCCCGCTGACCTTGCGCACGTATTGGCGCGCGGCGGCCGCGATCTCCTCCGCGGTGGCCGCCGGATCCAGCCCGCGCAGCTCGGTGATGTTCCTGCACATGGGATCCACGATAGGCGCCGCGAGCCACCCTCTACGGTGAACGCATGACCGATGACATCCTGCTGATCGAAACCGACGAGCGGGTGCGCACGCTGACCCTGAACCGGCCGCAGGCCCGCAACGCGCTGTCCTCGGCGCTGCGGGACCGGTTCTTCGGGGCCCTGGCCGACGCGGAAACCGATGACGACGTCGACGTCGTCATCGTCACCGGCACAGATCCCGTGTTCTGCGCGGGACTGGATCTCAAGGAGCTGGGCGGGTCCTCGGCGCTGCCGGACATCTCCCCGCGGTGGCCACCGCTGAGCAAGCCGGTGATCGGTGCGATCAACGGCGCCGCGGTCACCGGCGGCCTGGAGCTGGCGCTCTACTGCGACATCCTGATCGCCTCGGAGAACGCCCGATTCGCCGACACGCACGCCCGCGTCGGCCTGTTGCCCACATGGGGGCTCAGCGTGCGGCTGCCCCAGAAGGTGGGCGTCGGCCTGGCCCGCCGGATGAGCATGACCGGGGACTACCTGTCCGCCGCCGACGCGCTGCGCGCCGGGCTGGTGACCGAGGTGGTGGCGCACGAGGCGCTGTTGAGCACGGCCCGCCAGGTGGCCGCCTCCATCGTCGGCAACAACCAGGACGCGGTGCGCGCGCTGTTGTCGTCCTATCACCGGATCGACGACGCGCAGACCAGCGGCGGGCTGTGGCTCGAGGCGATGGCCGCCCGCCAGTTCCGGACCAGCGGAGACGACATCGCGGCCAACCGCGAGGCGGTGCTGCAGCGCGGCCGGGCCCAGGTGCGTTGACCGGCCGAACCGATGACGCAATTCCCGCCGACCCAGCGGCGCGGACGAGCGACCGCGGACACCGTCGCGACCGTGCTGCTCTTCGTCGTGCAGCTGGTGGTCAGTGCCGGGGCATTCGCCTTGGCATTGTTGTCCTCGATGTGGTTGATGCTGCCGATATGCAGCGATAACTGCGACAGCCCCGGCGTCACCCACTTCGTCCACCGCACCTTCGCCGGGACGGTCGTCATCGTCGCCGGGATCGCCGTGGGGCTGGTTGCGTCATGCGTCGGGGCGCTGGTCGCGGGCGCTCGCCGGCGCCCCGGGATGTGGAAGTGGCCGGCATTAGGCCTGCTCACGGCCCTCGGGTCGGTTTTTATCGCCGCTGGTTTATGGGCGAACTGAGGGCAACCCATACGATCAGCTGATGCGTGCGGTCGTCGACGTCAGCGTGAGGGTCCTGGTGGGCGCTCTGGCGTTCGCGTTCGCGGCCGTGGGGCCGGCGTTGCCCCGCGCGGCCGCGCTGCCACCGCCGGGCTTTCCCAGCCTGGACGGTTTCGCCCCCGTCCCGGCGGACGGCTACGTGACCAGCTCCGGGCCGGACACCCCGCCCCGAATCAGCTTCTCCACCCCGTACTCCCTGGCCTGCGACTTCTATGGCGGGCCGGCGCCCGCGCCGCAGCCGTCGCAGGACATCAAGTGCAAGGGCGACATGCCCGGCATCGACGACATCCCGGTCCTCGGCGGGCGCCCGCACCCGGGCGATTGCCTGGTGGGCTCCGCCGACTTCAAGGGACCCGGCTACCAGCTGAGCCGCATGTCCTTCGGCGGCTGCGACGGCAACCCAACCGCGCTGGCGCCCGGCGGCAAGTTGCTCGGCGCCGGCCAGAAGTTGACCCACCTGAACGTCACGTGCGCCGTCGGGGCCGACAACCTGGTCGCCTGCCTGGACACCACCAGTGGGGACCACGGGTTCGTGCTGCAGCGCTCGGGCAGCTGGGCGTTCTAGCCCAGGGCAATCAGCCCAGCGCGCCGAGCAACGACGCCACCGCCTCGTCGATCGGGCCGCTCGTCGAGTAGCCGGCGGCCAGCCGGTGGCCGCCGCCGCCGAAGGCGGACGCGACCGCCGCCAGGTCCACGTCGGCCTTGGCACGCATCGACACCGACCACTGCTGCGGGTCGACCTCCTTGAACACCGCGGCCACCTCGGCCTGCTGCGTGGTGCGCACGATGTCGACGATGCTTTCCACTTCCTCGGCCCGCGAGGTGACCCAATCCTGGTGCCCCACAACGGCATACACCAGGCCGCGGCCGCCGACCGCGTCGGGCAGCAGGTGCGCCGAGCCCAGCACGCGGGACAGCAGCGGCAGCCAGGTGAACGGGTGGCTGTCCATCAGCGTTCGGCTGATCTCGGCGTTGTCGACGCCGGTATCCACCAGCCGGGCCGCCAGCCGAAGCGCGCGGGCGCTGGCCCAGCGGAAGGATCCGGTGTCGGTCGTCAGGCCGGCGTAGATGCAGTGCGCCACGTCCGGGTCGATCGGCTTGTCCCACGCGTCGAGGATGTCGGCGATCATCATCGTGGTCGAATCAGCCGACACGTCAACGAAGTTGGCGGTGCCGAACAGTTGGTTGCTGGCGTGGTGGTCGATCACCAGCACCTCGCGGCCGGGGCCGGCCAGATCGCTCAGCGCGCCCAACCGCTTGACGCTCGGAACGTCAACGGTGACAACCAGATCCACGTCGCGCCGCATCGCCTCCGCGCCGACCAGCAGCGAGCACCCGGGCAGGGACGCCAGGGAGTCGGGCAGCAGCGCGGGCTCGGCGAAACCGACCTCGACGCTCTTGCCGCACTTGTCCAGGACCAAAGCCAGGGCCAAACCCGCGCCGATGGTGTCGGCGTCGGGGTGCACGTGGGCGACCACCGCGACGGTCTCGGCGCCGGAGAGCAATTCGACCGCGCCGTGGGCGTCGACGCGTGCCCCGGCTCCCGCGGCGCGGGACAGCTCAGTCTTCGCGTCGGTCGTCGTCACCGTTGTCCTTATACACCTCGCTTGGCCCGCTGTCGCGGTATGGGTCGGCCTCCCCGGCCGGCTTGGCCCCCGAGCGAACCCGCGCCAGGTCGGCGTCCGCCGCGCGGGCGCGCGCCAGCAGCTCGTCCATCCGCTGCACGGTGTCCAGCGTGGTGTCGCGGGTGAAGGTCAGCGTGGGCGTGAAGCGCACACCGGTGCCCGCCCCCACCATCGTGCGCAGCGCACCCTTGGCGCGTTCCAGCGCAGCCGACGCGGCGGCGTAGTCCGGCTCGTCGTCCAGGGTGCGACCCATCACGGTGTAGAACACCGTCGCATCGTGCAGGTCCGCGGTGACCTTCGTGTCGACGATGGTCACCCCGTCCAGCCCGGGATCCTTGATCTCGAACTCGATCGCCGAGGCGACGATCGTGTTGATGCGTTTGGCCAGACGGCGCGCCCGGGCGGGGTCAGGCATGCCGACCGCCCATCAGGAGCGCTCCTTCTCGACGAGCTCGTAGGACTCGATGATGTCGCCTTCCTTGATGTCGGAATAGCCCAGCGTCATACCGCACTCGAAGCCCTCGCGGACCTCAGTCACGTCGTCCTTCTCCCGCCGCAGCGAGGTGATCGTCAAGTTGTCGGCGACCACGATGTTGTCCCGCAGCAGCCGGGCCTTCGCATTGCGGCGCACCACACCCGAGCTGATCATGCAGCCGGCGATGATGCCGACCTTCGAGGACCGGAAAATCGCGCGGATCTCGGCGCGCCCCAGCTGGCTCTCCTCGTAGATGGGCTTGAGCATGCCGCGCAGGGCCTTCTCGATGTCGTCGATCGCCTGGTAGATCACCGAGTAGTAGCGGATCTCGACACCCTCGCGGTTGGCCAGCTCCGTCGCCTTGCCCTCGGCGCGCACGTTGAAGCCGATGATCACCGCGTCCGACGCCGACGCCAGGTTGACGTTGGTTTCGGTGATGCCACCGACACCGCGGTCGATGACGCGCAGCTCCACCTCGTCGTCGACCTGGATGCCCATCAGGGCCTCCTCGAGCGCCTCGACCGTACCGGCGTTGTCGCCCTTGAGGATCAAGTTCAGCTGGCTGGTTTCCTTCAGCGCCGAGTCCAGGTCCTCCAGGCTGATCCGCTTGCGGGACCGGGCCGCCAGCGCGTTGCGCTTGCGGGCGCTGCGCCGGTCGGCGATCTGGCGGGCGATGCGGTCCTCGTCGACGACCAGGAAGTTGTCGCCGGCGCCGGGCACCGAGGTGAAGCCGATGACCTGCACCGGCCGCGACGGCAGCGCCTCCTCGACGTCTTCGCCGTGCTCGTCGACCATGCGGCGGACGCGGCCGTACGCGTCGCCGGCCACCACGGAGTCACCGACGCGCAGCGTGCCGCGCTGCACCAGCACGGTGGCCACCGGGCCGCGACCGCGGTCCAGGTGCGCCTCGATCGCCACACCCTGGGCCTCCATGTCGGGGTTGGCCCGCAGGTCGAGGGCGGCGTCGGCGGTCAGCAATACCGCCTCTTCGAGTGCGGAGATGTTGGTGCCCTCCTTGGCGGAGATGTCGACGAACATCGTGTCGCCACCGAAATCCTCTGCCACCAAACCGTATTCGGTGAGCTGGCCGCGGATCTTGGCCGGGTCGGCGCCCTCCTTGTCGATCTTGTTGACGGCCACCACGATCGGCACGTCGGCCGCCTGCGCGTGGTTGATGGCCTCCACCGTCTGCGGCATGACGCCGTCGTCGGCGGCGACCACCAGGATCGCGATGTCGGTGGCCTTCGCGCCGCGGGCACGCATGGCGGTGAACGCCTCGTGACCCGGGGTGTCGATGAAGGTGATCGGCCGCTCTTCGCCGTCGAGCTCGACCGACACCTGGTAGGCGCCGATGTGCTGGGTGATGCCACCCGCCTCGGCCTCGCGCACGCTGGCGTTCCGGATGGTGTCCAGCAGCCGGGTCTTACCGTGGTCGACGTGACCCATGACGGTCACCACCGGCGGCCGGGTCTGCAGGTCTTCCTCGGTGCCCTCGTCCTCGCCATAGGTGAGGTCGAAGGATTCCAGCAGCTCGCGGTCCTCGTCCTCCGGGCTGACGACCTGGACGACGTAGTTCATCTCGCTGCCCAGCAGCTCGAGCGTCTCGTCGCCGACCGACTGGGTGGCCGTCACCATCTCGCCGAGGTTGAACAGGGCCTGCACCAGCGAGGCCGGGTTGGCGTTGATCTTGTCGGCGAAGTCCGACAGCGACGCGCCGCGGGCCAGCCGGATGGTCTCGCCGTTGCCGTGCGGCAACCGCACGCCGCCGACAACCGGCGCCTGCATGTTCTCGTACTCGGCGCGTTTCGCCCGCTTGGACTTGCGCCCGCGCCGGGGCGCACCACCGGGACGGCCGAACGCGCCGGCCGCGCCGCCGCGCTGACCGGGACGGCCACCGCCGCCACCACCGCCGGGGCGACCGCGGAAACCGCCCGCACCGCCGCCGCCACCGGGCGGGGCCCCGACTCCACCGCCGCCGCGGTAGTTGCCGCCGCCGCCGTCACGACCGCCGGGCCCGCCGGGTCGGCCGCCGCCGGGCCGCGGGGCGCCGGGCCGGGCCGGGCGGCCCTGACCAGCGGCGCCGCCCGGACGGGGCGGCATGTTGCCGGGCGAGGCGCCCGGACGCGCGCCGCCGGGGCGGGGCGCCCCGGGGCGGGGCACCGGACGCGGGATCGGCCGGTCGACGGGCTGGGCGGAAGAGAACGGGTTGTTGCCGACGCGCGGGGTGCGCACGCCGGGCTTCGGCGCCGGGCCGGGCCGCGGACCGGGCGTCATGCCGGGCTGGGGGCCGGGCTGGGCGGCCGGCTGCCCGGGCGCGGGCGGCTTCGGCTGTCCGGGCGCGGGGCGTCCGGGGACCGGGCCGGGGCGCGCGGGGGCTTCCGTCGATCCGGACGGCGGCGCGGCGGCGGTCGCCGTCGCGGCGGGCGCGGCGGTCGCCTCGCCGTTACCGATGGCCTTGTCGAGCGCCTGGTCGAGCGATTTGTCCGGGCCCTTGGCGGGCGCCTTGGCCGCCTTGGCCGCGGTCTTCTCCGGGGCGGCCTTGCCGCCGCCGAAGGATTCGCGCAGCCGGCGAGCGACGGGGGCCTCCACCGTCGACGATGCGGATTTTACGAATTCGCCCTGTTCATTCAGTCGGGCGAGGACTTCCTTGCTGGTGACACCGAGTTCCTTAGCCAACTCGTGTACGCGGGCCTTACCTGCCACTACATCTCCTGTCTATGAGGCGACAGTCGTGGGGCCGCGCCTCGGTTTAGCTATGACACATGGTCATCGGGACTTCACGGTGTGCTCATGTTCTTTGCTGCCTCTTCTGTTGGTGCCGAGAGGATCGGGTGCGCCTAGTGACTCTAGGTGCTCGACCACCGCGGACACGTCCGGGGAACCGGCGATGCGCAGCGCTCTGGTGAAAGCCCGCCGCCGAATCGCCTGTTGCACGCACTGCGGTTCGGGGTGCAGCCACGCACCCCGCCCCGGCAGGCTACTCCTAGTGTCGACGATCACGGCATATCCGCCGTTCCCGTCCGACACAGCCGCTACGCGAAGCAGTTCGACGGCCAACCCTCGCTTCCGGCACCCGACGCACGTGCGGACTGGTCCGTCCACACATTTGTGCGCCCTGGTTTCGGGTGCCGAAGGTTCGCGCTGGATCACGGCTCAGTCTAGCGTCACTTACCCGATGGTCAGAACCGCCCGAGGGTGCGGGCCGCTCTCCCCCGCCGCGCGGCCGTTCGGTCGGCTTGCCGCGCTAGCGGTCGTGCGCCACCGGATGGGTGGCGCCGCGCTCGGGGTGGGCCTGTGAATGCGCGTCGGATGCACCCGGCGTATCGCCGCGGATGTCGATGCGCCACCCGGTGAGCCGGGCCGCCAACCGCGCGTTCTGGCCCTCCTTGCCGATGGCCAGGGAAAGCTGGAAATCGGGCACCACCACGCGGGCGGCCCGGGCGTTCTGGTCGATGATCGACACGGACACCACCTTGGCCGGCGACAACGCGTTGGCGACGAAGCGGGACGGGTCTTCGTCGTAGTCGATGATGTCGATCTTCTCCCCCGAGAGCTCGCTCATCACGTTGCGGACCCGCTGGCCCATCGGGCCGATGCAGGCCCCTTTCGCGTTCAGGCCGGAGACGTTGGATTTCACCGCGATCTTGGAGCGATGGCCGGCCTCGCGGGCCACCGCCACGATCTCGACCGAACCGTCGGCGATCTCGGGGACCTCCAGGGAGAACAACTTGCGTACCAGGTTGGGGTGCGTCCGCGACAGCGTGATCAGCGGCTCGCGCGATCCGCGGGTCACCCCGATCACGTAGCAACGCACCCGGTTGCCATGCTCGTAGCTTTCGCCGGGCACCTGTTCGGCGGCCGGGATGACGCCCTCGGACGCCTTGGTCTCGGTGCCCATCCGGACCACGACCAGCCCGCGGGCGTTGGCGCGGCTGTCGCGCTGGATGACGCCCGCGACGATCTCGCCCTCGCGGGTCGAGAACTCGCCATAGGTGCGCTCGTTTTCGGCGTCCCGAAACCGCTGCAGCATGACCTGACGCGCGGTGGTCGCGGCGATGCGGCCGAAACCCTCGGGGGTGTCGTCCCATTCGCTGATCACGTTGCCGTCGTCGTCGGTCTCGCGGGCGACGACGCGCACCACACCGGTCTTGCGGTCGATCTCGATGCGCGCGTCGTTCTGGTGGCCCTCGGTGTGCCGGTAGGCGGTGAGCAGCGCCGATTTGATCGTCTCGAGCAGCTCGTTGACCGAGATGCCCCGATCCACCTCGATGGCGTGCAGCGCGGCCATGTCGATATTCATCAGCGCCGCTCCTCCGTCCTGTCGGCCCGGCCCGCCAGCTCCAACTCCGCTTGGGCCGGCGGCGAAAACTCCACCTGGACAACGGCTTTGGCGATGTCGGCGAGCGGAATCTCGCGCACCGTGTAGTCGCGGCCCTGGCGAACCACGAGCGTGACGGCGTGGTCGCGGGTCTCCCCGACCCGGCCGGTCAGGCGGGAACCGTCCGCCAGGTCGACGTCCACCTTGCGGCCGTGGGCGCGGCGAAAGTGCTTTTCGCTGGTCAGCGGGCGTTCCACGCCCGGGGAACTCACCTCGAGCACGTAGCGGTCCCGGATGCCGTCGAGGCCGTCCAGCAAAGTCGACGCGGAGCGTGACAGGTCCGCGATGGTGTCCAGGTCAAGGGCTTTGTCACCGTCGGCGACGACCATGATCCGCGGCGGGCGCGTGCGGGCGTCGATGACCACGTCTTCGATCTCATATCCCGCGCGCGCGAACTCTCCACCGAGTAGCTCGATCACCTGCGTCTGCGAAGGTAGCCCGGTGGTCACGGCGAGCTCCTCATCTTGAGTTGTCCGGTCAGCTGGAGGGCGTCGCCGCCCCGCTGGCTTGCGGGCGGCTCCAGTGTCCCGGCGGAACGCGAGGGCTGCCGTTCCGCGAGAGCCAGCTATCAACGATACGCCAGGATTCGCGTCTGACGGCCGGATCGCGTCCTGGCTTCGTACCCACCGCCGCACCGATGGCAGGATGTGTTTGTGTCTAGCGCAGTTCCCGTCGTCAACCGGCGGGGTGTGCTCGCCGGCGGCGCGGCTCTGGCTGCGCTCGGGGTGGTCACCTCCGCCTGCGGCGAGTCCCCGCCCAAGCCCCCGGCCGTCGAAGAGTTGCTGGGCCCGTTGGATCAGGCCCGCAAGGACAGCGCGCTGGCCGGCGCCGCCGCGGCGGCCGTCGGCAATCCGCCGCAGATCGCCGCCGCGCTGACGGTGGTCGCCAGCCAGCGCGCCGCGCACGCCCGCGCCCTGTCCACGGAGATCTCGCGGGCCGCCGGCAAGATCACCAGCTCGTCGACCAGCGAGACCGCCACCCCGAGCCCGAGCGCCGCCGAACCGGCGGGCCCGCCGCCGCCCCCGCCGCCGGTGTCCGACGTGATCAACGCGTTGCGCGCCTCGGCGGACAGCGCCAGCCGCCTGGTGGCGGGCGAATCCGGCTACCGCGCGGGGCTGCTCGCGTCGATCATCGCGTCGTGCACGGCGTCGTACACGGTCGCCCTGGTGCCCGGGGGTCCGTCGATATGAGCTCCGGCAAGGACGCCGACAACGCGGCGTTGTGCGACGCGCTGGCCATCGAACACTCGACGATCTACGGCTACGGCATGGTCTCGGCACTGTCGCCGCCCAGCGTGAACGGCATGGTGGTGGAGGCCCTGTTGCAGCACCGCCAGCGCCGCGACGACGTGATCGCGATGCTGACCGCCCGCAAGGTCAACGCCCCGGTCGCCGCCCCCGGCTACCAGCTGCCGATGCTGATCGGCAGCGCCGCGGACGCGGCGCGCCTGGCCGCCCGGATGGAGAACGACTGCGCGTCGGCCTGGCGGGTGGTGATCGAGCACGCCGAGACGGCCGACGACCGCGCGTTCGCCGCGACGGCGCTGACGCAGAGCGCCGTGATGGCCGCCCGCTGGAACCGCGTGCTGGGCGCCTGGCCCATCACGACGAGCTTCCCGGGCGGAAACGACTAGCGCCGCAGGGGTTTGGAGCGCTACCCGGTCAGCGCGGCCGCGACGTCGGCGGCCAGCGACGGCCCGGTGGCCAGCTCACGCGTCTCGCCGCTGAAGCGGTCGCGCAGCTCGACCACGCCGTTGCCCCAGCCGCGGCCCACCACCAGGATCCAGGGCACGCCCAGCAACTCGGCGTCCTTGAACTTGACCCCCGGCGAGGCCTGCCGGTCGTCGAGCAGCACCTCGACGCCCAGCCGGTCCAGGTCGGCGGCCAGCGCGGTCGCCCCGGTGCGGGCGTCCGCGTCCTTGTTGGCGATCACCAGGTGCACGTCGAACGGCGCGACCGACGCCGGCCAGCGCAGGCCCAGCTCGTCGTGGTGCTGCTCGGCGATGACGGCCACCATGCGCGACACCCCGAGCCCGTAGGAGCCCATGGTCAGCCGCACCGGCTTGCCGTCCTCACCGAGCACGTCGGCGGCGAAGGCGTCGGTGTATTTGCGCCCGAGCTGGAAGATGTGCGCGACCTCGATGCCCCGCGCCGACACCAGCGGGCCGGCGCCGTCGGGCGACGGATCGCCGTCGCGCACCTCGGCGGCCTCGATGGTGCCGTCGGCGGTGAAATCCCGGCCGGCCACCAGGCCGACGACGTGGCGGCCCTTCTCGTCCGCCCCGGTGATCCAGCTGGTGCCGTCCACCACCCGCGGGTCGACGAGATAGCGAACACCGTTGTCGCGCAACGCCTTAGGACCGATATAACCCTTCACCAGGAACGGGTACTTGGCGAAGTCGGCGTCGTCGAGCAACGCGTACTCGGCCGGATCCAGCGCCGCGCCCAGCCTCTTGTCGTCGACCTCGCGGTCGCCGGGCAACCCGATGGCCAGCAGCTCCGGGTCCCCACCGGGCTGGCGCACCTTGAGCAGGACGTTCTTCAGGGTGTCGGCGGCGGTGACGGTGCGGCCGAGGTCGGCCGTGTTGGCCCACTCGACCAGCGTGGCGATGGTCGGGGTGTCGCCGGTGTCGTGGACCACGGCCTCGGGCAGCCCCTCGATGGGCCGGGCCTCCGGGCGGGCGGTGACGACGGCCTCGACGTTGGCCGCATACCCGGACTCCAGGCAGCGCACGAAAGTGTCTTCACCGACCGGACTTTCGGCCAAAAACTCCTCGGAGGCGCTGCCACCCATCGCCCCCGACACCGCGGAGACGATCACGTAGCGCACCTGGAGCCGATTGAAGATGCGCTGATACGCCTCCCGGTGCGCGTGATAGGCGGCCTTGAGCCCGGCGTCGTCGATGTCGAAGGAGTAGGAGTCCTTCATCACGAACTCGCGCACCCGCAGGATGCCCGCCCGGGGCCGCGCCTCGTCGCGGTACTTGTTCTGGATCTGATAGAGCAGCACCGGAAAGTCTTTGTAGGAGCTGTATTCGCCCTTGACGGTCAGGGTGAACAGTTCCTCGTGCGTCGGCCCCAGCAGGTAGTCGTTGCCGCGACGGTCCTTGACCCGGAACACGCCGTCGCCGTATTCGGTCCACCGGTTCGTGGTCTCGTAGGGCGCGCGGGGCAGCAGGGCGGGGAACAGGATCTCCTGCCCGCCGATGGCGTTCATCTCCTCGCGGACGATGCTTTCGATCCTGCGCAGCACCCGCAGGCCGAGCGGCAGCCAGCTGTACAACCCGGGCGCGACGGGCCGGACGTAGCCGGCCCGGATCAGCAGTTTGTGGCTGGGCACTTCCGCGTCGGCGGGGTCGTCGCGCAATGTGCGCAAGAACAACTCGGACATCCGGGTGATCACAGCGGGCCAGCCTAGCGGTGATCGCATGCGCGGCGGAGCCGGGCGCTGGGGTCACCGCCATCCAGGCCCTCGGTGGAGGCAAAGCGACACGAGCCGAGGGATTGTGGTCGCGTGGATTTTGATATAGCCAGACCTCTCGAATCCGGCGCAAGAACATTGGACTCTGGGCCTTGCTCACCGTCCCAAACTTGGCGACGCCGAGGTTGACGTTCCAGCCGCCGTCGCGGCTTACACGGACGCAGCGACGAAGACAGCCCTGGCCGCCGATCAGCCAGGCAGCGCCTCACTGCAGCAAGTGGCCGCACTCGTTGTGCAGCAGGTCGACCGCGGATTCCAACTATAGTAGCAATACTCACACTATAGTAGGTATACTCAAACTTTAGTTGGAGATGGGAGGTGGTTGCGTTGCAGCTTAACCGGCCGTTTGCAACGGTGACGCCGACGTTAGATGGGGACGTTCTTGCCGTACTGGCACTCGGCGAGATGACGTTCACGATTAGCCAGATACAACGCGTTCTCACTAACGCGTCCGTCGAAGGCATCCGCAAAGTCTTGGCCCGCCTGACGGTCCAGGGTGTGGTGTTGCACGATCAAGTGAGCAGAACTCACACCTACCGCCTTAACACCGAACATCTTGCAGCAGAGCCGATCCAGGCGCTATCACGCCTGACTGCGACATTTCTGGAGCGGCTCGAAATGCAACTGGAAGGGTGGGCAGAGGCGCCCAAGTATGCCGCGGTGTTCGGATCGGCCGCAACGGGCCTCATGACACTCGACAGTGACATCGATCTGTTCCTGGTGCGGGCTGCATCAGCCGAACACGCTGACGATGAAGGTGAATCGGAAGCATGGGAACAGCAGGTGGCCGAACTTGCACGGTCGATCACCGCCTGGACTGGCAACGATGGCCGCATTGTCGAATACACCGAGAACGATCTTCGGACCGCGGCTGCCGCCGGTGAACCGCTGCTGAATGAGGTCGCCAAGCAGGGCTTGACTGTCGCCGGGACACGGTCATGGCTAAATAGGCAGATCCCGAGGAGGTCCTGATGGCCGGGACACGGAACTGCAACGCCGCTGTCATCGCGGGACGCATGTCTAAGGCGGTCGAGTTCTTGGAAGGTGCCGAGCATCTGGAAGACGAAATGCCCAACGCTGCGGGCGATCTTTTCATCGACGCCGGCATCGCGGCCTCCGATGTCATCTGCTGCATCCGCCTTGGCATGCACTCGAACAGCGGCACCCACAGTGACGCGGTCACATTGCTGGAGCGGGCGAGCAAGGGAACCGAAAAACACCTCAATACGCTGCTCGGCTTGAAAAACAAGGCGGCATACACCCATCAACCGCTATCCCCCGCCGAGTGCAAGAAGATGAACAGAGCCGCCTCCCATCTCGTCGAGGCGGCCAGGCGGGCCGTAGCGTCAGTCGGCAAGTGACGAAGATCCACGGCATCCGACCAGCTGAGCTTCACGCGCGCAAAAATTCCGGTGGACATGCGTAACCAGCCGCTCCAAAGCTTTGAAGACAAAAGCCGGGGTGGGCGGGGCTCGAACCCGCGACCAATTGAGCGGGCTGCCAATCGGCGGCCCGCGAGACCTACAGCTCGCCGGCGTCGATCGCTTCCTTGACCTCTTGCGCGTGGGCCACCTGCTCCGGCGTGTAGCCGATCAACAGGGCCGCACCGCCGACGATGACGGCCACGCCGGCCACCCACAACAGGCCGTAGGTATAGCCCTGATCGAGCGCGTGCAACTGGAGGTCGTTCATGATCTTCACCGGGCCGGTCGTGCCGCCCAGGTACAGCGTGCGCGACGTGATCACGGCCTGGATGACGGCCAGCACCAGCGGTCCGCCGAGGCTCTGCAGCATCAACGCGATCGCCGACACCGGGCCGATCTGATCGAAACCCACCCCCGCGATGGCCGACAGCGTCAGCGGAACGACGCAGATGCCGATGCCGATACCGCCGACGATGATCGGCAACACCAGGTTGGGGAAATAGGGCACGCCGCGGTGCATGAAGGCCCAGCCGTAGAGCATCGCCCAGAACAGCAGGACGCCACCGCCGATGGTCAGCACCCGCGGCGAGAACCGCGACACCAGCTGGGAGGAGACGCCCAGGCCGATCCCCATCGCGATGACGAACGGAATGAAGCCGACGCCCGCGCGCAGCGCGCTGTAGCCCAGGATGTCCTGCACGTACAGGCCGATGCAGACGGTCAGGCTGAACATCAGCCCGCCGGCCAGGAAGATCGCGGCGAAGGTGACCAGCCGGTTGCGGTCGCGGAAGAGACTGAATGGGACGACCGGGTTTTCGGCCGTGCGCTCCACGATGACGAAGGCCAGCGCGGCGGCCAGCGCGACGACACCCGAGGCGATGGTGGTGATCGACACCCAGCCCTTCTCCGGCCCCATCGAGAAGGCGTAGACGGCGGCGGTGCACGCCAGGGTGGCGAGCATGGCGCCGGTGGCGTCGAGCTTCATCCGCTCGCGGTTGGTCTCGCGCAGCGCGGTGCGGGCCAGGTAGATCATCACCAGCCCGATCGGCACGTTCACCAGGAAGGCCAGCCGCCAGGACACCTCGGTCAGCGCTCCGCCGACCACCAGGCCCATCACCGAACCGATGGCCGTCATCGCGGCGAACACCGCCGTCGCGAAGTTACGCGCCGGGCCCTTGGGGAACGTGGTCGCCACCAGCGCCAAGCCCGTCGGCGAGGCGATGGCCGACCCGACGCCCTGGGAGAGCCGCGCGATGACCATCGTGGCCTCGTCCCAGGCGACCGCGCACAGCACCGAGGAAATGGTGAACAGCGCGACGCCGACGATGAAGGTGCGCTTGCGTCCGATGGTGTCGCCCAGCCGGCCGCCCAACAGCATCAGGCCGCCGAAGGTGAGCACATACGCGGTGATCACCCAGCTGCGGCCGGCGTCCGAGAGGCTCAGCTCGTTCTGGATCCTCGGCAGCGCCACGATGGCGACGGTGCTGTCCATGGTCGCCAGCAACTGCATACCGCCGATGGCGATCACGGCCGCGATGAAGCGACGCGAAGGCAGCCAGGCCGGGTAGTACTTGCTGAGGCGCGTGGAGGCGGTCTCCGCCGGGCGCTCGGCGCGCACCGGGGCCGGACGATCGGGGCGCGCGGACGCGAATTTCCGCACCGCGCGCTCACTGTCGTTGAGGGCCGTCATAAAGGGTTACCTTACAGTAATCTTAAGATCCGTTTAAAGCCCGAAGGCCGCCACCGGACCGATCACGATGATCGCGGGAGGTCGGATGCCCTCGGCGCGGATCTTTTCGGGCGTGTCGGCGAGGGTGGCCCGCAAAGTCCGCTGTTCGGCCGTCGTGCCGTGCTGGACCACCAACACCGGCGTATCCGCAGGTCGACCGCCTTTTATCAGCGCGTCGGCGAAAAGCTCGATGCGTTCGACGGCCATCAGCAAAACGATGGTGCCCGACAATGCGGCCAGCGCATTCCAATTCACTAACGATTCGGGGTGATCGGGCGCCAGATGACCGCTGACCACGACGAATTCGTGATTTATCGCCCGATGCGTCACCGGAACACCCGCCAGGGCGGGCACTCCTATGGCACTTGTCACACCCGGGACCACGATCACCGGGATCCCGGCGTCCACGCACGCCTGCACTTCCTCGTAGCCGCGGGCGAAGACGAACGGGTCCCCGCCCTTGAGCCGGACGACGAACTTTCCGGATCGGGCCCGCTCGATCATGACGTCGTTGATCGCGTCCTGGGCCATCGCCCGCCCGTAGGGGATCTTGGCCGCGTCGATCACCTCCACGTGCGGCGGCAGCTCGGCCAGCAGCTCCGGCGGCGCGAGCCGGTCGGCGACCACGACGTCGGCGTGGGCCAGCAGGCGCCGCCCGCGCACGGTGATCAGTTCGGGGTCGCCGGGGCCGCCGCCGACGAGCGCCACCCCGCCGCGCACGACGTCGGAGCTCACCGCGCTGTCCACGGTGATGACCCCGGTCTGCAACGCCTCCCGGATGGCCGAGCGGATTGCCGCGGAGCGGCGGTGCTCGCCGCCGGCCAACACCCCCACCGATAACCCCTCATAACGGAAGGACGCCGGGGTCACCGCGGTCCCCTCCACGGCGATGTCGGCGCGGACGCAGAACAGGTGGCGGCGTTCGGCCTCGGCGACGACGGCCGCGTTCACTTCCGGGTCGTTGGTGGCGGCGATCGCGTACCAGGCCCCGTCGAGGTCACCGTCGCGGTATTCGCGCAGGGACAACGTGATTCCGGTCATCGCCTCGACCGACCTGGTGGCGCTGCGGGAGATGACGTGGACGTCCGCGCCGCTGGCGATCAGCAGGGGTAGCCGGCGTTGGGCGACCGAGCCGCCGCCGACCACGACGACCTTCTTGCCGGCCAGCCGCAGTCCGGCGAGGTAGGCGTTCTCGGTCACCGGGCAAGCCTAGTGGCGATCGCGAGCGCGGCGGGACGCCGGGCGCTGCGGGTCGCCACCATCGGGTCAGTGGCGATCGCGAGCGCGGCGGGCGGCGGCGTGCGCGACGAACCGCGCGACCGCTTCCGGCGCGGCCGCCGGGTGGGTGTGCAGATACGACGCGTGCACGCCGGCGTGCACCACGCCGTCGCGCACGGCGTCCACCCCGGCACCCCGGTACACCCACGCGGGCTGGTGGCTGTCGGTGAAAGTGACTGCGGTGCGGTGGAATTCGTGCCCCACCGCGCGCTGCCCGGCGCGATACAATGGCGAATCGGCGACGGCCACGGCGTCGCGATAGGCCAGCGTCAGGTGCAGCGTGAACCGCGCCGACCCGGCCAGCACGCCGCACATCGGGTAGCCGTCGAGTTCGGTGGCCAGGTAGATGAGGCCGGCGCATTCGGCGTGAATGGGCGCGCCGGCGGCGGCCAGCTCGTTGATCTGCCGGCGCACAAGGTCGTTGGCCGAGAGCTCCGCGGTGAACTGTTCCGGGAAGCCACCGGGCAGCAGCACCGCGTCCGTGCCGTCCGGCAACGGGTCGGCCAACGGGTCGAATTCGACCACCTCGGCGCCCGCGGCCTCGAGCAACTCGGCATGCTCGGCGTAGCCGAAGCTGAACGCCTTTCCCGCCGCCATCGCCACGGTGGCCCGCGCGCCGGGAGCCCCGCCCGCCGCCGTCGCCGGGTCCCACGCCGGGCCGGCGCGGCTCGCGGCCACCGCCGCCACGGCAGCCAGGTCGACGTGGCGCGCCACCAGGTCGGTCATCGCCTCGACCGCGAGCCGCGCCCGCCGCCCGTACTCCACCGCGGTCACCAGGCCCAAATACCTTGTCGGGAGCTCCAATTCGGCGGTGCGCGGAATGGCGCCCAGCACCGGGACGCCCGCCTGCTCGCAGGCCTGCCGCAGCACCTGCTCGTGCCGGGCCGAGCCGACGCGGTTGAGGATCACGCCGCGGACCCGCGTCCCGGCATCGAACGTCGAAAAGCCGTGCAGCAGTGCGGCGATGCTGTGGCTCTGACCGCGCGCGTCGACCACCAGGATGACCGGCGCGCCCAACAGGCCGGCCACGTGTGCGGTGGACCCGTCCGCCGGGCCGGCGACGGCGGGACCGATCCGCCCGTCGAAGAGGCCCATCACGCCTTCGATCACCGCGATGTCCGCACCGTCGGCGCCGTGCGCGTACAGCGGGCCGACGAGGCTCTCGCCGACCAGCACCGGGTCCAGGTTGCGGCCGGGACGCCCGGCGGCCAGGCCGTGATAACCGGGGTCGATGAAATCCGGGCCGACCTTGAACGGCGCTACGGCATGACCGGCGCGCCGCAGGGCACCGATCAAACCCGTTGCGACGGTGGTCTTTCCGCTGCCAGATGCCGGCGCGGCGACGACCACCGCGGGGACGCTCACCACTCGATGCCCTTCTGCCCCTTGCGGCCCGCGTCCATCGGGTGCTTGATCTTCGTCATCTCGGTCACCAAGTCAGCCGCCTCGATCAACCGCTGCGGGGCATCGCGCCCGGTGATGACCACGTGCTGGTGGCCGGGCCGCGCCAGCAGCACGTCCACCACCTCGTCGACGTCCACCCATCCCCACTTCAGCGGGTAGGTGAACTCGTCGAGCACGTAGAAGTCGTGGCGCTGCTCGGCCAGCCGGCGCGAGATCTCGGCCCACCCGTCGGCGGCCGCCGCCGCGTGGTCGAGTTCGCTGCCCGCCTTGCGCGACCAGGACCACCCCGCGCCCATCTTGTGCCATTCGACGGGCCCACCGATCCGGTGCTCGTCGTGCACGCGGCCGAGTTGCGCGAAGGCCGACTCCTCACCCACCTTCCACTTGGCGCTCTTGACGAACTGGAAGACGGCGACGGAAAGCCCGACGTTCCACGCCCGCAACGCCATTCCGAAGGCGGCCGTCGATTTCCCCTTGCCGGGGCCGGTGTGCACCGCCAGCACCGGGGTGTTGCGCCGGGCCTTGGTGCTCAACCCGTCGTCGGGCACCTGAAGGGGGCGGCCTTGTGGCATCGGCGAATACCTTCCTCAGGCCGCGCCGCGCACCGCGCGCGTCAGGGAGTCCGCGTGCAGCTGCTCGAGCCGCACCGCCGGCGCGCCCAGCCGGCGGGCCAGCTGCTCGGCCAAACCCAGCCGCACATAGGACGTCTCGCAGTCCACGACCACCGCGGCGGTGCCTTCGGACACCAGCCGCGCCGCCGCGATGTTGCTGCGGCGCAACGGGTCCGGCCCCGCGGTGGCCCGGCCGTCGGTCAGCACCACCACCAGGGCGCGCCTTGCCCGGTCGCGGGCCTTCTCGCGGACGATCAGCTCACGCGCGGCCAACAGCCCTTCGGCCAGTGGGGTCTTGCCGCCGGTGTCGAATCGGGCCAGTCGCCGCCCGGCGATGTGCGCCGACGACGTCGGCGGCAGCAGCAACCGCGCCTCCTGCTGGCGGAACGTGATAACGGCGACCTTGTCGCGGCGCTGGTACGCGTCGCGCAGCAGTGACAACGTCGCGCCGCTCACCGCGGCCATGCGGTCGCGCGCCGCCATCGACCCCGACGCGTCCACGACGAAGATGACCAGGTTGCCCTCGCGACCCTCACGGATCGCGCGGCGCACGTCGTCCGGCCCCGGCCGCAGCGGCCCGGCGCCGGCGCGCTCGGCCGCCGAGAGCACGGTGGCGAACAGGTGCAGCCCGTGCGCGCCGGAACCCGTGTCGTCGCCGTCGGCGGCCGCGATCACGCGGCCGGTCGCGTTGCGGGCCCGCGACCGCCGCCCGGGCGCACCCGCGCCGACCCCGGGCACCGTCAGGGCCCGGGCGCGGAAGGTCCGCGACGGCGGCGCGCTGGGGCGCGGCGGCTGCGGCTTGGACGCCGGTCGCGAATCACCTTGCGGCGCAATGTCCTCGGCGGCCCCTCCCCCGCCCGGCGGGTCGGGCTCGGGATCCGGATCGTCGTCGCCGGCTTGCGCCAGCGCCTCGTCGAGCTGATCGCGGTCGATGCCCGGGTCGTCGAACGGGTCGCGGCGGCGCCGATGCGGCAACGCCAGCTCGGCGGCCACCCGGACGTCCTGCTCTTCGACGGACTTCACCCCGCGCCAGGCGGCATGCGCGGCGGCGGTGCGGGCCACCACCAGATCGGCCCGCATCCCGTCCACGTCGAACGCCGCGCAGACCGCGGCGATGCGCCGTAACTCGTTGTCGGGCAACGCCACGTCGGCGACCAGGGCCCGCGCGTCGGCGATGCGCCGGGCCAACGCCGCCTCGGCGTCGGCGTACCGCTCGGCGAACCCGTCCGGGTCGGCCTCGTAGGCCATCCGCTGCCGGATCACCTCCACCCGCACGTCGACATCGCGCGACGCGTGCACGTCGACGGTCAGACCGAACCGGTCCAGCAGCTGCGGACGCAGCTCGCCCTCCTCCGGATTCATGGTGCCGATCAGCACGAAGCGCGCCTCATGCGAATGGGAGATGCCGTCGCGTTCGATGTGCACCCGGCCCATGGCCGCGGCGTCGAGCAGCACGTCCACCAGATGGTCGTGCAGCAGGTTGACCTCGTCGACGTAGAGCACGCCGCCGTGCGCGCGGGCCAGCAGCCCCGGCGAGAACGCGTGCTCGCCGTCGCGCAGCACCCGCTGCAGGTCCAGCGAACCGATCACCCGGTCTTCGGTTGCGCCGAGCGGCATTTCGACCAGGCCGGCGCCCTCGCCGCCGGTGGCCGCCGAGAGCAGCGCCGCCAGGCCGCGCACCGCCGTCGACTTGGCCGTGCCCTTCTCGCCGCGGATGAGCGCGCCGCCGATCTCCGGGCGCACCGCGCACAACAGCAGCGCCAGGCGCAGCTGGTCGTGCCCGACGATCGCGCTGAACGGGTAGGGCTTCACGGCAGCTCCGTCAGGCCGGAGCCGGGGCGTGAAGGCTTGAGCATCGGCACGTGCGGAATCCCGTCGTCGACGAAATCCTCCCCGGCGCGGACGAACCCGTGCTGGGCGTACATGTCGGCCAGGTAGGTTTGCGCGTCGATCCGGCACGGGTAGTCGCCCACCTCGGCCAGGGCGGCGCGCAGCAGCCGCGTGGTGTGTCCCTGCCCGCGCGCGCTGCGCTTGGTGCACAACCGGCCGATCCGGAACGCCTTCTGGCCGCCGGCGTGCTCCTCCATCAACCGCAGCGTGCAGATCACCTCGCCGTCGGGCGTCTCCAGCCAGAAGTGCCGCGTCTCGGCGAGCAGGTCACGCCCGTCCAGCTCCGGGTACGGGCAGGCCTGCTCCACCACGAACACCTCAACCCGTAGCTTGAGCAGCTCGTAAAGGGTCCGGGCGCCAAGGTCTTTGGCCCAAGACCGACGCAACGCCTCACTCATGACCGAACCCCCGAATCGGACTTCAACCGCAACACCTCGGTGCCCCAGGACCACACCTCGTCGTACAGCGCCGGTTCGCGGGACAGCGCGACCCCCAGCGACGGCACCATCTCCTTGAGCGCGGGCAGCCAGGACGGGTAGCGGCCGGCGAAGCAGCGCGCAAGCACCTCGAGCATGGCCGCCACCGCCGTCGACGCCCCCGGGGAGCCCCCCAGCAGCCCGGCGATGGTGCCATCGGCATCCGCCAGCACGGTGTTGCTGAAGTCCAGCACGCCCCCCTTGCGGCGGTCCCGCCGAATCACCTGCACGCGTTGACCGGCCACGGTCAACTCCCAATCCGAATCGGTTGCGCTGGGCGCGAATTCGCGCAGCGCGTCGATCCGATCCGGTTCGGACAGCCGCAGCTGGCCGATCAGGTACCTCACCAGTGTCAGCTGGGTGAGGCCGACACCGAGCATGGACACCGCGTTGTCCGGTTTCACCGAGCGGGCCAGGTCCGAAAGGCGGCCGTGTTTCAAGAACTTCGGTGACCAACCGGCGAAGGGCCCGAACACCAGCCACGACTTGCCGTTGACGAACCGGAGGTCGAGGTGCAGCGCGCCGAGCGGCGGGGCGCCCGCCGCCGGCATCCCGTACACCTTGGCCCGGTGCGCGGCGATGCGCGCCGGGTTGTCGGTTCGCAGGAACCGCCCGCCGATGGGGAATCCGGCGAAGCCCCTGACCTCCTTGATGCCCGACTTCTGCAACAGCGGCAGCGCGTCGCCGCCGGCCCCGACGAAGACGAATTTGGCTTCCAGCCGGTGCTTTTCGCCGGTGCGGCGATTGCGGAGCTGCAGGGTCCAGCCGCCGTCCGGCCGGCGGGTCAGATCGCGGACCTCGTGGCCGAACAGCGCGGTCGCGCCGCCCTGCACGCAGAAGCCGACGAGCTGGCGGGCCAGCGCGCCGAAGTCGACGTCGGTGCCGTGGGGCGCCCAGTTGAGCGCGGTCGGTTCGGTGAAGTCGCGCTTGGCGGCCATGAACGGCAGCCGGCGGGCGAACTCTTGCGGGTCGTCGACGAATTCGGTGCCGGCGAAGAGCGGGTTGGCCGCGAGGGCCCGCTGCCGGCGCCGCAGAAAGTCGACGCCCCGCGCCCCGCGCACGAAACTCACGTGTGGGATCCGGTTGAGGAAGTTGGTGTCGGTCAGGATCCCGTTCTCGACGGCGTAGGCCCAGAACTGCCGGCTCACCTGGAACTGCTCGTTGATGCGCACCGCTTTGGTGATGTCGATAGAGCCGTCCGGGTTTTTCGGGGTGTAGTTGAGCTCGCACAGCGCGGAGTGCCCGGTGCCGGCGTTGTTCCAGGGGCTGCTGCTTTCGGCGGCGACCGCGTCCAGCCGTTCGACGATCGTCATCGACCAGTCGGGCTGCAGCCGCCGCAGCAACGCGCCCAGGGTGGCGCTCATGATGCCCGCGCCCACCAGCACGACGTCCGTCCGTGCGGTTCGGGCTAGCGACGACACCTGCTCCCGGTCCTTTCCTCGACTGTGCCGGTCCCCAGGCTATCCCGAGGCGAACCGGGCACGACCGGCATGCGCCTCCCCGCGACCAGCAAAACCTCTAAGCTGGCCTCGTGACTGGCTGGGTGCCCGATGTCCTGCCCGGTTATTGGCAGCGCACCATCCCGCTCGGGCCCGACCCGGTCGGCGAGGGCGAGATCGTCGCGACGCTGATCCGGCGCGGCGAGCCCACCGGTCCCCACGGGACCGGCCATGCGGTGCTCGCCGTGCACGGCTACACCGACTACTTCTTCCACACGGCGCTGGCCGATCACTTCGCCGACCGCGGCTTCGCCTTCTACGCGCTGGACCTACAGAAATGCGGGCGGTCGCGCCGCGACGGCCAGACGCCGCACTTCATCACCAACCTCGACGACTACGACGCCGAACTCGGGCAAGCGCTGGCGGTCATCCGCGAACAGGAGCGGCCCGCCAAGGTCCTGGTGTACGGCCATTCCGCCGGCGGGCTCATCGTGTCGCTGTGGCTGGACCGGCTTCGCCGGCGCGACGCCGCGGCCCACGCCGGCGTCGGGGGCTTGGTGCTCAACAGCCCCTTCCTGGACCTGCACGGGCCGGCGGTGCTGCGCCACTCCGTGACCTCGGCGCTGATCGCGGGGCTGTCCCGGGTGCGGTCCAAGAGTGTGGTGCGCTCGCCCACCGACGGCGGCTACGGCGCCACCCTGCACCGCGACTATCACGGCGAGTTCGATTACAACCTGCAGTGGAAACCGGTGGGCGGCTTTCCCATCACGCTCGGTTGGCTGCACGCCATCCGCCGCGGCCAGGTCCGGCTGCACCGCGGGCTGGACGTCGGGGTGCCCAACCTGATCCTGCGTTCGGATCACACCGTGCGAGAAACCAGCGACGCGGCGTCCATGCAAAGCGGCGACGCGGTTCTCGATGTCAGCCAGATCGCCCGGTGGGCCGGGTGCATCGGGAATCGCAGCACGATGGTCCCGATCGGCGACGCGAAACACGATGTCTTCCTTTCGCTGCCGGGGCCGCGGGAGGCTGCCTATCGCCAGCTCGACCGCTGGCTGGACGACTACCTCAACGCCGATCGCACCCAGCCATCGAAGCGGGGGTGAGGAGATGGAGACATACGACCTCGCGATCATCGGGACCGGTTCGGGCAACAGCATTTTCGACGATAGATTCAAGGAGATGCGAACGGCGCTGTGCGAGCACGGCACCTTCGGCGGCACCTGCCTCAACGTGGGCTGCATCCCGACCAAGATGTTCGTCTACGCCGCCGAAGTCGCCACGACGATCCGCGACGCGGCGCGCTACGGGGTCGACGCGCACATCGACGGGGTGCGCTGGGACGACATCGTCTCGCGCATCTTCGGACGCATCGATCCGATCTCGATGAGCGGCGAAGACTACCGCCGCTCATCACCCAACGTCGACCTGTACAGCCAGCACACCCGGTTCGGGCCGGTTCAGCCCGACGGGCGCTACCTGTTGCGCACCGACGCCGGTGACGAATTCACCGCCGACCGGGTGGTGATCGCCGCGGGATCGCGGCCGGTGATCCCGCCCGCGATCCTCGACTGCGGCGTCGCTTATCACACCAGCGACACAATCATGCGCATCCCCGAGCTGCCCGGGCACCTCGTCATCGTCGGAAGCGGCTACGTGGCAGCAGAATTCGCTCACGTGTTCTCCTCTCTGGGCGTGCGCGTCACGCTGGTGTGCAGAGGCGCCACCATGCTGCGGAATTCCGACGACACCATCTGCAAACGCTTCACCCGCATCGCCGCCGCCAAATGGGAGCTGCGCATGCACCGCAACGTCGTGGGCGGCAGCAACGAAGGCTCCGGCGTCGCGCTGCGACTCGACGACGGGTCAACGCTGCACGCCGACCTGTTGCTGGTCGCGACCGGCCGGTTGTCCAACGCCGACCTGCTGGACGCCGAACAGGCCGGTGTCGACGTCGAGGACGGCCGGGTGGTGGTCGACGAATACCAACGCACCTCGGCCCGTGGCGTTTTCGCGCTCGGCGACGTCAGCTCGCCCTACCAGCTCAAGCACGTCGCCAACCATGAGGCCCGCGTCGTTGCGCACAACCTGTTCTGCGACTGGGACGACACCGAATCGATGGTGCGGACCGATCACCGCTACGTGCCGTCGGCGGTATTCACCGATCCGCAGCTGGCGGCCGTCGGGCTAACCGAAACACAGGCCATGGCAAAAGGATTCGACATTTCGGTCGCGATCCACGATTACGGCGACGTCGCCTACGGCTGGGCGATGGAGGACACCACCGGGATAGTGAAGCTCATCGCCGAGCGCAACACCGGCTGCTTGCTCGGCGCGCACATCATGGGCCCGCAGGCATCCTCGATCATCCAGCCGCTGATTCAGGCGATGAGCTTCGGGTTGACCGCCCCGGAGATGGCCCGCGGCCAGTACTGGATCCACCCGGCGCTGCCCGAAGTGGTCGAGAACGCGCTCTTGGATCTGGGTCGCAACCGGTAGACCGAGCTCAGCGCCGCTGGCACTGCGGGCACAGGCCGTGCAGCGTCAGGCCCGCCGCCTCGGACAGCGCAAAGGAACTGCCCGCCATCGCGTGTTCGAGCGCCGAACTGAGCTGGCGGGCGGGCACCTCGATGATCGCGCCGCATTCGGTGCAGACGGCGTGGTGGTGCGGCGCGGTGGCCATCCCGTAAGTGGTGACACCACCGTCGACGGTCAAGGCGTGCAGCACTTTCTGCTCGACCAGGGTGGTCACCGTGCGATAGATGGTCGCCACGTCGGGGCGTGGGCGCCGTGCGGCAGGCAGGCCCGCACCCGCTTGTGGATCTCCGCCACCGGCAGGTGCCCGTCGACCGGCTCGAGCACGGCCAGCACCTGGATCCGCGACGACATCCGCCGCAGCCCCCGCGCGCGCAGCAGATCGCCGATCCGGGCGGTGACCGACGGGTCGAGTGCCGCTGGCTTGGGCGTCACCCGTTCAGTGTCGCGCCGCCCCACCGGCCGCGCCAGTTTTCGGCCGAATTCGCCGGCACCCCCGTCGCGATTCCTGCGACCCGCTTGCATCTGGCCGAGGGCGGCACATACAGTCGTGCCATCGGTTCCCCCGCCCGACGCTGGAAGGAATCCAGTGGCCAGCACCGAGCTCGACGGGCGCCCGTCATGGACGGCCAAGCTTCGCAACGCGTTGACGCCGGCGGAGTGGTGGCGGCTCGCGGCGATGGCGGCGGTCATCGTCGCGCTCCACGTGATCGGCTGGTTCACCTTGGTGGCCCTGGTGACCCCCGCGCAATTCAGCCTCGGCGGCAAGGCATTTGGCGTCGGCGTCGGGCTGACGGCCTACGCCCTTGGCCTGCGGCACGCGTTCGACGCCGACCACATCGCCGCCATCGACAACACCACGCGCAAGCTGATGAACGACGGGCAACGACCCCTGGCGGTGGGATTCTTCTTCTCGCTGGGCCATTCCACCGTGGTCTTCGGGCTGGCGGTCCTGCTGGCGTCCGGGGTCAAGACGATCGTCGGAGGAGTGCGCGACGACTCGTCCGCGCTGCACCACTACACGGGGCTGATCGGCACCGGCGTCTCCGGGGTCTTCCTCTACGTGATCGCCCTCCTCAACGTGGTCGTGCTGGTCGGCATCCTGCGGGTGTTCGCCCGGCTGCGTCGCGGTGACTACGACCCCGACGCCGACGGGGCCGAACTCGAGCGGCAGCTCAACGACCGCGGTCTGATGAACCGATTCCTCGGCCGCTTCACCACATCGATCACCAAGTCGTGGCACTCCTATCCGGTCGGGGTGCTGTTCGGGCTCGGCTTCGACACCGCCACCGAGATCGCGCTGCTGGTCCTGGCCGGCAGCAGCGCGGCCGCCGGGTTGCCGTGGTACGCGATCGTGTGCCTGCCGGTGCTGTTCACCGCCGGCATGTGCCTGCTGGACACCATCGACGGCTCGTTCATGAACTTCGCGTACGGCTGGGCCTTTTCCAACCCGGTGCGCAAGATCTACTACAACATCACCATCACCGCGCTGTCGGTCCTCGTCGCGCTGGTGATCGGCAGCGTCGAACTACTCGCCCTGTTCGCCGAGCAGTTCGGCTGGCGGGGCGCGTTCTGGAGCTGGATCGGCGGGCTGGACCTCAACACCGTCGGCTATTTCGTGGTGGGCGCCTTCGTCGTCACCTGGGCGGTGGCGGTGCTGGTCTGGCGCTGCGGTCGCCTCGAACAGAAGTGGGCTCCCTCGTGACACCGCTGCGTTGCGGGGCCGTTCGGGTGTAGAACAGTGCTCATGCATGAGCTGTCGCTGTGCGAAGCGATCGCCGGTGTGGCCAAGACGCACGCCGACGGTCGACACGTCGACGTGGTGCGCGTGCGGATCGGGGCGCTCCGCCAGGTGGTGCCCGAGTCGCTGTCGTTCTGCTGGACGCTGGTGCGCGACGCCGAGAACATGCCGGAGGCCGAGCTGGAACTCGAGTGCGTGGGGGCCGAGGTGCGCTGCCGCGCGTGCGGCCGGCGATCGGAGATCACGTCGGCCTGGTCCATCTGGTGCCCGCGGTGCGACAGCTCCGACGTCGAGGTGTTGCAGGGCAACGAGTTCTTGGTGACGTCCCTGGACGTCTCGTGAAAAGCGACCGTTCCGAACGGATTTGACCATGGGCAGATTTCACCGGCACGACGACGGAACCGTGCACACCCACGACCACGATGATCCGGATCACCAGCACGGCGACCACGGCGGCTACCGGACCGGCAGGCAACGCGTCGACGTGCTGGAGGCCATCTTCGCCGAGAACGACCTCCTCGCCGATGCCAACCGGACGGCATTCGAGGCCAATGGGGTGCGCACCCTCAACCTGATGAGCTCGCCGGGATCGGGCAAGACGACCGTCCTGCAGGCCACGCTCGACGAGCTCGCCGGGGAACTGGCCATCGGGGTGATCGAGGGTGACATCGCCACCGATCTGGACGCGGCCAAGCTCAGCGGTCGCGGCGCCCAGGTGTCACTGCTCAACACCAGCAACGGTTTTGGCGGTGAATGCCACCTCGACGCGCCGATGGTCAACCGCGCGCTTCCCGGCCTCGAACTGGCCGCGCTCGACCTGGTGATCATCGAGAACGTCGGCAACCTGGTCTGCCCGGCGGAGTTCGACGTCGGCGAGCACGCCAAGGCCATGGTGTACTCCGTGACCGAGGGCGAGGACAAGCCACTGAAGTATCCGGTGATGTTCCGGTCGGTGGACGTGGTGCTGCTCAACAAGATTGACTTGGTCCCCCACCTCGACGTCGACGTCGACACGTACATCGAGCACGTGCGCAAGGTCAACGCGAACGCGACCATCCTGCCGCTCAGCGCGCGCACCGGCGCCGGGATGGGCGCGTGGTTCGGGTGGCTGCGACGCTTCGCCGCGGAGCCGCCCGCCTAACGCCTCGTCTTGCAATACGCCTCGTCTTGCCACGATTTTGCATGACGCCGTCCCGTCCGCGGGCCGCCGATCGCCGTCGCCGGCGCCCCCTCGGCAATGCAACGGTTGTCTAAGTACTTTGTGCCGCAGAACCGTTGACACGCCTGGCGGTGAGGAGTAGACCCGGAAATTAGCGCTGCGCAAGTGGGCCGACGGTCGACTCCGGCGGCGCAGGGGCCCCAGCCCGGCCCCGGAAAGCTGCAGCATGCCAACAGAAGCAGCAGTCAAAGCGGAAGAAACGTTGATCCACGTTCTATGGATCAATGCCGGGCTCAGTTGTGATGGCGATTCGGTGGCGCTGACTGCCGCCACCCAACCCACCGTCGAGGAGATCGCCCTGGGGGCTTTGCCGGGGCTTCCGAAGGTCGCCGTGCACTGGCCACTGATCGACTTCGAGTGCGGACCCAGCGGGGGGGCGGACGACTTTCTGTCCTGGTTCTTCAAAGCCGACCGGGGCGAGTTGGAACCCTTCGTGCTCGTAGTCGAGGGGTCGATCCCCAACGAGAAGATCAAGGACGAGGGCTACTGGTGCGGGTTCGGCAACGATCCGGCCACCGGCCAGCCGATGACCACCAGCGAGTGGCTCGACCGGTTGGCGCCCAAGGCCACCGCGGTCGTCGCTGTCGGGACCTGCGCCACCTACGGCGGCATCCACGCCATGGCCGGGAACCCGACCGGTGCCATGGGGGTGCCCGACTATCTGGGGTGGGAGTGGAAGAGCAAGGCCGGCATTCCGATCGTGTGCGTGCCCGGTTGCCCCATCCATCCCGACAACCTGTCGGAGACGCTGACCTATCTGCTCTACATGGCGACCGGTCAGGCGCCGATGATTCCGCTCGACGACGCGCTGCGTCCTGCGTGGTTGTTCGGCAACACCGTCCACGAGGGCTGCGACCGGGCCGGCTACTACGAGCAGGGCGACTTCGCCACGGAATACGGATCGCCGAAATGCATTGTGAAGCTGGGCTGTTGGGGCCCGGTAGTCAAATGCAACGTGCCCAAGCGGGGATGGATCAACGGCGTCGGCGGGTGCCCGAACGTGGGCGGGATCTGCATCGGCTGCACCATGCCGGGCTTCCCCGACAAGTTCATGCCCTTCATGGACGAGCCGCCGGGCGGCAAGGTTTCCACCACCGCGTCGGGCCTGTACGGCACCGTGATTCGCAACTTGAGGGGTATCACGGCGCGCACCGTCGACAAGGAACCGCGGTGGCGCCACAACGGTAACCAACTCACCACCGGGGCGCGCCGGACCTGGTAGGTCACCTACCGGGTCGGCGCGCTTCGTTCTCACCACCGAAAGCCTTCGGAACTGACGAGCCCACAGCGGGAAGAAGAACTGCGATGACAACCATCATTCCGGAACCCACCCACGCCAAGCGGGAGCCCGGCCAGCTGGTCGACATGGCGTGGGACCCGATCACCAGGATCGTGGGCAGCCTGGGCATCTACACGAAGATCGACTTCGAGAACCGCGAAGTCGTCGAGTGCCACAGCACCTCGTCGATCTTCCGTGGCTACTCGATCTTCATGAAGGGCAAGGATCCGCGCGACGCCCACTTCATCACCAGCCGCATCTGCGGCATCTGCGGCGACAACCACGCCACCTGCTCGTGCTACGCGCAGAACATGGCCTACGGCGTCAAGCCGCCGCACCTCGGTGAGTGGATCGTCAACCTGGGCGAGGCCGCGGAATACATGTTCGACCACAACATCTTCCAGGAGAACCTGGTCGGCGTGGACTTCTGCGAGAAGATGGTCTCCGAGACCAATCCGAGCGTGCTCTCCCTGGCGGAGAAGACCCCGGCCCCGCAGGCCGGCGCGCACGGCTACCGGACGATCGCCGACATCATGCGCTCGCTCAACCCGTTCACCGGCGAGTTCTACCGCGAGGCGCTGGCGGTCAGTCGCTGGACGCGAGAGATGTTCTGCCTCATGGAGGGCCGCCACGTGCACCCGTCCACCCTGTACCCCGGCGGGGTGGGCACGGTCGCGACCATCCAGTTGATGACCGACTACATGACCCGGCTGATGCGTTATGTGGAGTTCATGAAGAAGGTCGTGCCCATGCACGACGACCTGTTCGACTTCTTCTATGAGGCGCTGCCCGGTTACGAGAAGGTCGGGCTGCGCCGCACCCTGCTCGGCTGCTGGGGCTCGTTCCAGGACCCCGAGGTGTGCAACTTCGAGTACAAGGACATGGAACGCTGGGGCAACGCGATGTTCGTGACCCCGGGCGTGGTGGTGGACGGCAAGCTGGTCACCCACTCGCTGGTGGACATCAACCTGGGCATCCGAATCCTTTTGGGCAGTTCGTATTACGACGACTGGACCGATCAGGAGATGTTCGTCAAGACCGACCCGCTGGGCAACGCGGTGGACCGGCGCCACCCGTGGAACCAGCACACCAACCCGCACCCGCAGAAGCGGGACATGGACGGCGGCAAGTACAGCTGGGTGATGTCGCCGCGCTGGTTCGACGGCACGGACCACCTGGCCCTGGACACCGGCGGCGGGCCGCTGGCCCGGTTGTGGGCGACGGCGCTGGCCGGGCTCGTCGACATCGGCTACGTCAAGGCGACCGGCAACAGCGTGAAGATCAACCTGCCCAAGACGGCGCTCAAACCCCCGGTGGAGTTCGAGTGGAAGATCCCGCAGCACGGCAGCAACACGATCGAACGCGACCGCGCGCGCACCTACTTCCAGGCGTACGCGGCCGCGTGCGCGCTGCACTTCGCCGAGAAGGCGCTCGAGGAGATCCGCGCCGGACGCACCAAGACGTGGGAGAAATTCGAGGTGCCCGACGAGGCCATCGGGTGCGGGTTCACCGAGGCGGTGCGCGGCGTGCTCAGCCACCACCTGGTGATCCGGGACGGCAAGATCGCCAACTACCACCCGTACCCGCCCACCCCATGGAACGCCAACCCCCGCGACAGCTACGGCACCCCGGGCCCGTATGAGGACGCGGTGCAGGGCCAGCCGATCTTCGAGGAGAACGACCGGGAGAACTTCAAGGGCATCGACGTGATGCGCACGGTGCGCAGCTTCGATCCGTGCCTGCCCTGCGGTGTGCACATGTACTTGGGTAAGGGCAAGACCCTCGACAGACTGCACACACCAACCCAGTCGCCCGTCGGGGAGTAGGCGATGGTGGATCGCCCGGAGACCGTTGACGACAGCGAGGCGCGGTGGCGCACAGCGGGCGATCGGATCCAGACCCTGCTGGATTCCTGCGCGGCGGGTGGGGCCGCCGCGCGGGAACGCGCCCAACAATTGGTCCGCGAGGTGGTCGGGCTCTACGGGGCCGGCCTGGAACGGATCATGATGTTGGCCCAGCAGGCGCAGGATCCCACCCTGGCCGAGCGGCTGGCCACCGACGACCTGGTGGCCAGCCTGCTCCTGGTTCACGGCCTGCACCCGCACGACGTGCGCCGTCGGGTGTCCGACGCGCTCGACCGGGTGCGGCCGTATCTGGGCTCGCACGGCGGGGACGTCGACCTGCTCGGAATCGACGGTGGCACCGTGCGGTTGGCGTTCAAGGGCAGCTGCAAGAGCTGCCCGTCGTCGGCGGTTACGCTCGAGTTGGCCGTCCAGGACGCCGTGCTCGCCGCGGCGCCCGAGGTGTCGTCGATCGAGGTGGTGGCCGCCGACCCGGGCGGCGCGAGCGTCATCCCCGCCGAATCCCTACTGGCGCACGTGCATTCGACCGGCAGCTGGCACCCGGTTCCCGAGCTGGGCGGGCTGGCGCCCGGGGAGGTCGGCGGCTTTCGGGTCGACGGTACGACGCTACTGGCCTGCCGTGTCGACGACCGGTCGTTCGCGTACTCCGACCACTGCCCCGTGTGTGACGACACCCTCGCCGGCGCCGCGCTGCTGGGGCCGCTGCTCGAATGTCCCCGCTGCGGCTCCCGTTTCGACGTCGTGCACGCCGGCGCCGGGCCCGACGGCGCGCACCTGGATCCGCTGCCCCTGCTGCCGCGCGACGGCGTGCTGTCGGTGGCGCTGCCGGACCGCAGGCCGACGCAAGCGATGGGCGCCCCGGCATGACGACCCCCTACGAGGTGCTCACCCGCATCCGCAGCGCCAGGCCGGCCCCCGAGCCGGCGGGCGAGCGGTGCGAGATGTGTTCGGAGTCGATCGCCGACTCTCACCAGCACGTGGTCAACGTCGCCGATCGGCAGCTCATGTGCGTGTGCCGCGCCTGCTACCTGCTGTTCACCGATGCACGGGCCGAACTGCGCTACCGCGCCGTGCCCGAGAAATACCTGTCCTTCCCGGACTTCGCGCTGGACCGCCGCGCCTGGGAGGCGCTGCAGATCCCCGTCGGCGTCGCCTTCTTCTTCGCCAACTCCGCCCTCGGACGCACCGTCGCCTTCTACCCGGGGCCGGCCGGCGCCTGCGAATCCGAACTGGCACTGGACGTTTGGGACGCGATCGCCGGCGCCGACGCGCGGGTGGGCCTGCTGGCCGACGACGTCGAGGCGCTGCTGGTCCGGGTTCCCGAATCCGGCCCGCCGCAGAGCTACCTCGTCCCGATCGACGCCTGCTACGAATTCGTCGGGCGGCTGCGCCTGCTGTGGCGCGGGTTCGACGGGGGGCAGGAGGCCCGCGAATTCATCGCCGGCTTCTTTGCCGACATCGAAGCCCGGGCCCAGAAAATGCCCGTGACGCCGCCATGATCGACCTCGACTTCGCGGTCCTCGACGTGGCGCCCGAACCGTACACCGTCAGCCCGGTGCTGACCGCCCGCATCGCCGTGGCCGCCGGGGACGACCCGGTGCACGCGATCGCCCTGCGCTGCCAGGTCCGCATCGAACCGCTGCGCCGGCCGTACTCCGACGACGAAGCCGCCGGGTTGACCGATTTGTTCGGCCCGCGTGAGCGCTGGGCGAGCACCCAGCGGACCTTCCTGTGGCAGCACTGCTCCGCGATGGTGCCGGGGTTCACCGGCACGACGACGGCGGCGCTCACGCTGGACTGCACCTACGACTTCGAGGTCGCCGCTTCCAAATACCTGCACGCGTTGCGCGACGGCGCGCTGCCGCTGCAGTTCCTGTTCAGCGGAACGATTTTCGTCAAATCCGATCGCGGGTTTTCCGTCCAACAGGTCCCCTGGGACTGCGAAAGCCGCTACGACATGCCGGTCGAGGTCTGGCGGCAGTTGATCGCCCAGCACTACCCGAACGCCGGCTGGCTGCGGCTGAGCCACGAGACCATCCGCGCGCTGGCCGCCTACAAGTCCGCGCACGGGCTGCTCGACCTAGACCACGCGATCACCGCCCTGCTGGCCGCGGACCGGGAGGCGGCGCGGTGACCGAGGATCGGGACCGGGCCCGCGCCGTCGCCGACGCGGTGCTCTACGAGGGCTACCTGCTCTACCCGTACCGCGGGACGTCGAGCAAGAACCAATCCCGCTGGCAATTCGGCGTTTTGGGCCCGCCCGGGGCCGCCGCGGCGGGCCTGGGCGAGGACGACTCGCTGGCGGCGCAGTTCCTCGTCGAGGGGGCGCGGGAGTTGCGCCTGGTGGTGCGGTTCCTGCAGTTGCAGCACCGCCGGGCCGAGCGCGAAGTGGGCATGGGCGAATACGAGCCCGTCGACGAGCTGACGACCCCGACCGGGTCGTGGCTCACCTGGGACGAGGCGGTCGAATGCGAGAGGTCCTTCGGCCCTGTCGCGCTGGACGGCCGGCCGTGGACACTGGCCGTGACGGCGGATGCGGGCATCGACATCGAATTCCTCGATGGCGGGCGCCTCGTGCGCCAACGACGGGAGGTACGTGGCGTGCTCACGGTCGCCAGCGAGGCGGATGGCGACCTGTGCCGGGTGTCGGTGCGGGTCAGCAACGTCGGCGATGGCGCCGTGGACAAGAACGACTCGATCGCGCGGTCCATGATCGGAACGCACCTGATCGCCGAACTCGAGACCGGACAGTTCGTCTCGTTGCTCGAGCCGCCCCGGGCGGCGGCCGATGCGGCCTCCCGCTGCAGCCACCACCGCTGCTTCCCGGTGCTGGCCGGTCCGCCCGGCACGCGGGATCTGCTGCTGATCTCGCCGATCATCCTCTACGACCATCCCGAGGTTGCCGAACAGAGCGACACCGCACTGTACGACTGCACGGAGATCGACGAGATCCTCACCCTGCGCGTGATGACCATGACCGAGGAGGAGAAGGCGCAGGCCCGGGCCACGGATCCGCGGGCGGCGCGCATCATCGACCAGTGCGACGCCATGTCCCCCGAGGCGATGGCGCGCCTGCACGGCGTGCTGCGCGACCCGCATGAGATCCGGGGCCTGGTCCCCGAGATACCGGAGGGCGTCGACTGGTGGGATCCGCTGGCCGACAACGCCGTCCGACCGGAAATCGACGCGGTACTGGTGAACGGGGTTCGGGTGGCCCGCGGCAGCCGGGTGCGGCTGCGGCCGAGGCGCAACGCCGACGCGCAGGACATCTTCGTCGCCGGCAAGACCGCGCGCGTCACCTCGGTGCACTCGGACGTCGAGGGCAACAAGCACGTCGGCGTCGTGGTCGACGACGACCCGGCCGCCGATTTGCACGACTGGTACGGCCGCTATTTGTACTTCTCCCCCGACGAAATCGAGCCGTTGGAAGCGCAACGCAGCCCGGCAAACTCGTGAAAGGAGCCGAGATGGAGATCATGGGTTGGATATTCGTCGCGATCATCGCGCTGGTGCTCGTGGTCGGATTGGCCCTGGGATTGGTGTCCCTGCCCGACGCGCGCCGGTACCTGAAACTGAGGCGGATGTAACTTGCTCGGACAGCGGAGATGACAGCGCGCATCCTGGTCGCCGGCATCGGCAACATCTTCCTGGGCGATGACGGATTCGGATCCGAAGTGATCCGCAACGCCGACATCGCGCAGGACGACGCGACCGTTCGCGTCACCGACTACGGCATCAGCGGCATGCACCTGGCCTACGACCTGCTCGAGGACTGGGACACGCTGGTCCTCATCGACGCGGTCCCCAGCCGCGGCAACCCCGGCACCTTGCACGTCTTCCAGGCGGATCACGAATCGGATTCGGCCGCAGCCGGTTTCGACGGGCACGGCATGGACCCGGGCGCGGTGTTCGCCAGCCTGCGGGCGCTGGGCGGCAACCCGCCCTACACCGTCGTCGTCGGGTGCGAGGCGGGCAGCGTCGAGGAGGGCATCGGCCTCACCGAGCCCGTGGCCAAGGCGGTCCCCCGCGCCGCGCGCGCCGTCGAGGAGATCGTCGCGGCGTTGCAGGCGCACCCGGTCGCGACCAGCCGAGGGGACGCCGAGCCATGTGCCTAGGGATTCCCGGCCAAGTGATCCGGATGTTGGACGGCTTCGAGGGGCAGCTCGCGCTGGTCGACGTCACCGGCCAACAGCGCAAGATCAACGTCGGCATGCTGCCGGACGAGACGTTCGCCCCCGGCGATTGGATCATCATCCACATGGGTTTCGCCGTCGAGAAGACGGACCGCGCGGGCGCCGAGCAGGCGATGGCCGGCCTGGAGCTGATGGGCCGTGGCGGCCCGGACCCGACGGACTCCCCGGAGGCCGGCTGAGATGACCCCCGCCCCCCTGCTGCTTCGACACGCCGAGGTACGGCAGCGCCTTACCGTGACCGGTGTCGTGCAGGGGGTTGGCTTCCGGCCCTTCGTCCACCGCCTCGCGACCGAGCTCGGCCTGTCCGGCTTCGTCGGCAACGATTCGGGCGCCGTCTTCCTCGAGGTGCAGGGCGAGCGCGAACGCGTGCACGAATTCGGCCGGCGCCTGCGCGCCGAGGCGCCCCCGCTGGCCCGAATCGTCGACGTCGCAATCAGCGAGCTGTCGGCCGGCGCCGCCCGCCAACGCGGATTCCGGATAGTGACCAGCCGCGCCGTCCCCGGCGTCGCCACGCCGATCCCGCCGGACATCGCGGTGTGCGACGACTGCGTCGCCGAGCTGTTCGACCCGGGCGACCGGCGCTACCGCCACCCCTTCGTCACGTGCACCAACTGCGGGCCGCGGTTCACCATCATCCGCGAGCTGCCCTATGACCGCCCGGCGACCACGATGTCGGGGTTCGGAATGTGCGCGCGCTGCGCCGCCGAATACCACGACCCCGCCGATCGCCGGTTCCACGCGCAGCCCATCGCCTGCCCCGATTGCGGGCCGTCGCTGTGGTTCCGGTCGGCGGCCGGGCGCGTCGGCGGGGCGGACGCCGCGCTGGCGGCCACCCAACGCGCGCTGGCCGCGGGGGCGGTGGTCGCCATTAAGGGTGTCGGCGGCTACCACCTGGCCTGCGCCGCCGCCGACGGCACGGCGGTGGCCGCGGTGCGGGCGCGAAAGGCCCGCGGTGGCAAGCCGTTTGCCATGCTGGTCCGCGACCTCGCCGTGGCCCGCCGCTACGCCTACGTCGACGAGAGCGAGGCCGCGGTGCTGCTGAGCCCCGCCCGCCCCATCGTGCTGCTCAGGCGCCGGCCGGACGCGCCCGTCGCCGACGGCGTCGCGCCCGGCAGCCCGCTGCTCGGACTGATGCTGCCCTACTCCCCCATCCATCACCTGCTGCTGGCGCCCGTGCCCGGCGCCACCGCGCCGGCCCCGAGCGCGCTGGTGCTCACCAGCGCCAACCGGTCCGACGAACCCATCTGCTTCACCGAAGACGATGCGGCACAACGACTCCCGGCGCTCTGCGACGCGGTGCTCGACCACGACCGCCCCATCCACGTCCCGTGCGACGACTCGGTGGTGCGCGTCGTCGACGGGGGTGAACTGCCGATCCGCCGGTCCCGGGGCTATGCGCCGCTCCCGGTCGGCCTGAACGTCGCCGGGCCGGCAGTGCTGGCCGTCGGCGGGGAACTGAAGAACGCCTTCTGCCTCACCGACGGCCCGCGCGCCTACCTGTCCGGGCACATCGGCGACATGGCCAGCTGGGAGACGCTGCGCGCGTTCGAGCGGGCGGTGAGCCAGCTCGGCGAAATACGTGGCGAGCCCGCGCGGTTGGCCGCCGACCTGCATCCGGGATACCACACCCGCGGCTGGGCGGAGCGCCGCGCGGACGACCGGCCGCTGGACCTCGTTCAGCACCACCACGCGCACGTGGTGTCGCTGCTCGCCGAGCATGGGCGCATCGGCGAACCCGTCGTCGGGGTCTCGTTCGACGGCACCGGGTACGGATGCGACCAGACCATCTGGGGCGGGGAGATCCTCCGGCTCGGCCGCGACACCCACCGATTCGTCCGGGCCGGTCACCTGTTACCCGTGCCGCTGCCCGGCGGCGACGCGGCGGTGCGCAACCCGTGGCGCATGGCGCTGTCGCAGCTGTGGTCGGCCGGCATCGCCTGGACCCCCGATTTGGCGCCGGTCGCGGCGGCAAGCAGGGACGAATTGCGCTTCACCCGTTCGCAATTGGAGACGGGGTTCGGATGCGTGCCCTGTTCGAGCATGGGCCGCCTGTTCGACGCGGTCGCCTCCCTGCTCGGCGTGCGGCACCGCATCGACTACGAGGGCCAGGCCGCGATCGAGCTCGAGGCGCTGGCGGAATCGGCCGGCGGCGAAGCCGGTCCGTCGCTGACCCTGATGGTGGGCGCCGACGGCGTGATCGATCCCGCCCCGATGGTGCAGGACCTGGTGTCCGCGCTGTACGCCGGGGCCCAACCCGCGACGCTGGCCCTGGCGTTCCACGACGCCGTCGCAGACGCCGTCGCCAGGGTGGTCGCGCAGGCGGCCGGTACCACCCGGCTGGTGGGCCTCACCGGCGGGGTGTTCCAAAACGTGTTGTTGCTCAAGGCATGTCGGCAGCGATTGCGGCGCGCCGGATTCGAGGTGCTGACCCACCGCACCGTTCCGCCGAACGACGGCGGGCTCGCCCTGGGTCAGGCCGTGGTCAGCATGCTGACCGCGCGGGAGGGAGGCTGAACGATGACCACCACTGCCATCGATCGCGGGTTGAGCGCCGAACTGGCCGAAGACCTCGCGGCCACGGCGTTCACGCTCGCCAAGCGGTTCGCCGCGGGCGCGACCATGTGGTCCCTCGCGCCGTCGTGGGAACCGCACGCGCTGCACATCGCGGTCGAATTCGTACACCCGGTGATCATGGGGAAACGGGCCCTGCCCGCGGTGGCGCTGACCGGACCGGACCTGGTGGACCTGGCGCGGGTGTCCGTGCGACCCGGTGACATCGTGGTCGCGGTGTCCGGCGCCGATGACACGCAGGTCCGCTCGGTGATGCGGCGCGCCCCCGCATGGGGCGCCGCCACGATCTGGATCGGCAGCGGCGAGCGACCCGAGGCGGGGATGGCCGATCACGTGCTGTGGCTCGACGATCCCGATCCGCGCGTGCCCGCGACGGGAGGATTCGTGCTGTTCTATCACCTGCTGTGGGAGCTGACCCACGTGTGTTTTGAGCACCCCGGGCTGCTCAAACCCGAAGTCGCCGAGTCGGTTTGCGTCACCTGCAGCGACGAGGGTCGCCCGGGCGAAGTGGTGACGGCCTCGGCCGACGGACACGGCACGGTGCGCACCGCCCGGGGCGTCGAGACCGTGGTGACCACGCTGATCGACCCGGTCGAAGCCGGGGATCTCATCCTGGTGCACGCCGGCATGGCGATCGGCAGGCTGGAAGCGGAGGAGGGCCGATGAGTCGCGCCGACGAACCCACCAACTTCCTGTACCCCTTCATCGACGCGCAGGAAGACGATCCCGCGTCGCTGCTGGCCGACCTGGCGGCCTCGGCGCAGGCGAAGGCGGCCGAAAGCCTGGCGCTGCGGCGCTCGACGCTGGAGGCCAACGCCGCGCTGCTGGGCCAGGCCGCCGCCGAGGTGGCGCGGCGCTTCACGGCGGGCGGGCGCATGTTCACCTTCGGAAACGGCGGCAGCTGCACCGATTCCACCACCCTCGCGCGGCTGTTCGCCCGGCCGCCGGTCGGCAAACCGTTGCCGGCGTGGCCGTTGACCACCGATCAGGCCATCCTGACCGCCCTGGGCAACGACGTCGGTTTCGAACTGGTCTTCGCCCGGCAGTTGATCGCACGCGCCACCACCGGTGACATCGCCATCGCGATGTCGACCAGCGGCGGCTCGCCGAACCTGCTCGCCGCGCTGGCCGAGGCGCGCCAGCGCGGCCTGTACACCATCGGATTCGCCGGCTATGACGGCGGCGCCTTCGCCGGCAACCCAAATGTGGACGCCTGCTTCGTCGTTCGTTCGCAAAGCGTGCACCGGATCCAGGAATCGCAGGCGCTGCTCGGTTATCAGCTGTGGCTGAGCGTGCATCAATGCCTCGGCGGCGACCAAGGTTTGGGGGCGGCATGAGCACGGGTGAATACCTTTCGTCGGGGCCGCGGTTCGCCGAGGGCGAGGTGATCGAACGCATCGAATCGTTCCGCAGGCGCCGCCCCCGCCTCCTCGACGACCACGTGACACTGGCGCACGGCGCGGGCGGCAAGGCCTCGGCCGCGCTGGTGGACGCGGTGTTCATGGAGGCGCTGCGCAACCCGCTGCTGGAGTCGCTCGGCGATAGCGCGGTTTTGACGCTGCCCGGCGGCCAACGCCTGGCGATGTCCACCGACTCGTTCGTGGTGCAGCCCAGGCGCTTTCCCGGCGGTTCCATCGGCTCGCTGGCCGTGCACGGCACCTGCAACGACCTCGCGATGGCCGGGGCCGTGCCGTCGTGGATCTCCGCGGCGTTCGTGCTCGAAGAGGGCTTCGGAATCGCCGAGTTGAAGGAGATCGTCGCCGACATGGCGGCGGCCGCCGCCGCCGCGGGGGTGCGGGTGGTCACCGGCGACACCAAGGTGGTGCCCAAGGGCGCCGCCGACGGCCTGTTCGTCACCACCACCGGCACGGGGGTCATCCCGGCGGGGCGCGCGCTGTCCGCGGCGTCGGTGCGACCGGGTGACCGGGTGCTGCTGTCGGGTTCGATGGGCGATCACGGGATGGCGGTCATGCTCGCGCGGGGCGATCTGGCCATCGAGGCCGACATCGCCTCCGACACCGCGTCGGTCAGCCCGCTGGTGGAGCTGTTGCTGACGGCCGCGCCGTCGACCCGCTGGTTGCGCGACGCGACCCGCGGCGGGGTCGGCACCGTCTGCAACGAGCTGGCTCAGGCGTGCGGCCTGGGGGTGCTGCTCTCCGAGGAGCGACTTCCGGTGCGGCCCATGGTCAATGGCGCGTGCGAGCTGCTCGGCATCGACCCCTTGTACGTGGCCAACGAGGGCAAGTTCGTCGCGGTCGTCGCGCCGGAGGAGGCCGACGCGGGGCTGGCCGCGCTGCGGTCGCACCCGTTGGGCGCCGACGCGGCCGAGGTCGGGGAGATCGTCGCCGAACCCGCCGAAACCGTGGTGCTGCGCACCGGATTCGGCGGAACCCGGATCGTCGACATGCTCGTCGGTGACCCGCTGCCGAGGATTTGCTAAGGGAGGACCGAAGATGTGTCTGGGGATTCCGGGTCGGATCGTCGAGATCACCGATCCGGCAAACTATTTGGCGAAGGTCGACGTCAGCGGCGTGCAGCGCACCATCAGCGTCCGGCTGCTCGAGGACGACATGCCCGCACCGGACGATTGGGTGCTGGTTCACGTCGGGTTCGCGATGGCCAAGATCGACGAGACCGAGGCGCTGCTCACCCTGGCCGCCGTCCAGAAGCTCGGGGACGCCTACGCCACCGAGCTGGAAGCCTTCGACTCGTCGGCCATTATCTAAAAGGGGGCACGAGCATGAAATTCGTTGACGAGTTCCGGGATCCGGCCGCGGCCCGCAAGCTGCTGGGCGCCATCGGGCGGCTGGCCGGCCCCGGCGAACAGTTCAAGTTCATGGAGGTGTGCGGCGGGCACACCCACACGATCTACCGGCATGGCATCGAGCACCTGTTGCCCGACAACGTCGAACTGGTGCACGGGCCCGGCTGCCCGGTCTGCGTGATCCCGATGGGTCGCATCGACGACGCGATGTGGCTGGCCGACCAGCCCGACGTGATCTTCACCTGCTTCGGCGACATGATGCGGGTGCCGGGCTCGGCCGGCAGCCTACTGGACGCCAAGGCGCGCGGCGCCGACGTGCGATTCGTCTACTCCCCGCTGGACGCGCTGAAGATCGCGCTCGACAATCCCGACAAGCACGTCGTGTTCTTCGCCATCGGTTTCGAGACCACCGCGCCCTCGACCGCGGTCACCCTGGTGCGCGCCCGGGACATGGGCCTGGCCAATTTCAGCGTCTTCTGCAACCACGTCACGATCGTGCCGCCCATCAAGGCCATCCTCGAGTCGCCGGACCTGCGGCTGTCGGGGTTCATCGGGCCCGGGCACGTGTCGACCGTGGTGGGCAACCGGCCCTACCGGTTCGTGCCGGAGGTGTACCGAAAGCCGTTAGTGGTGGCCGGTTTCGAACCGCTGGACATTCTGGCGGCGGTCGCGATGCTGTTGACCCAGATCCGCGAGGGCCGCTGCGAGGTGGAAAACCAGTACAAGCGCGTGGTGCCCGAGCACGGCAACCCGGCGGCGCTGGCCCTGATGGGCAAGGTGTTCGCGCTGCGCCCGCACTTCGAGTGGCGCGGGCTGGGCTTCATCTCGCAGAGCGCGCTGCGCCTGCACGACGACTTCGCGCAATTCGACGCCGAGCTGCGGTTCGCGATGCCGGGCGTGCGGGTCGCCGACCCGAAGGCGTGTCAGTGCGGCGAGGTGCTCAAGGGTGTGCTCAAGCCTTGGGAGTGCAAGGTTTTCGGCACCGCCTGCACCCCGGAGACCCCGATCGGCACCTGCATGGTGTCCCCGGAGGGGGCCTGCGCGGCCTACTACAACTTCGGCCGCATGCATCGCGACGCGGTCAAGCTCGTGGGGCAGACTTGACCGACGGTGACGCCCGCGGCGTCGAGATGTTCGCGCGCTATGCCCACGCGCCCAACGCGCTGGGCTATTGCGGTCCGCCCCTCGGTGCCACCCTGCGCGACGGCTCGGTCGAAGAGGTGCGCCGCGCGGCGACGAGGTTTTCCGGGGCGTGGCCATACCTGCGGGTGCTCTCGACGCTCACCGGGATCGCCGACCCGCTGGATCATCGCCTCGTCGAGTCGTACTGGCTGGCCGGCGGCGTGGGCGCAGATCTGGACCCGCAAGAATTCTTCGGCGCGTTGCTGGCGATCATCGGCCCGCACGCGGGCCGCTACTGGTCGCACCTCACACCGGAGCTGGCCCCCGAGGCGGCCGCCAATCACTGCTTTCACGTCTTCGGGGTGTATCCGTGGACGCGGTTCTTGGGCCGCGGCATGGACGAACATCCCCTGGGCGTGCTCGACAACTGCCGCATCACCTGGGGCACGGTGCTCTCCCGCGACCAGGACCGGATCGAGGTGCGATGCCGACGCCTGGTGCTCGACGGTGAGGCGCTGGCGCTGTCCGAGCCGTCGCCCCGGGTGTACGACGTCTGGACCGACGGGTACAGCGCGGTGCCCGACGCGGCCGCCGGTGACGAGGTCGCCCTGCACTGGGGGCGGCTGTGTGGCCGGCTGTCGCCGGGCCAGGTCCGCGCCCTGTCCGACGCGACGGACCGTCAGCTGCGGATCACGAGCAACCGACTGGCGCGTGTGTAATTTCGTGTCAGACTGGCCCCCGTGGCCGGTTCCCTCTGTGACGTGTTGCCCGCCGCAGCCGCCCTGCTCGGTGCGCCGGGCGCCGTCGACAGACTGGCGCTGGCCGACTGGGCCGGCGACGTCGACCGGGTCGCGGTCGTGCTGGTGGACGGGCTGGGCTGGCACCTGCTCAGCGAGCTGGCCGGCAGCGCCCCGCTGCTCTCCTCGGTGCTCGCCGGGCAGACCGGGCGTCTGACCGAGCTCACCTGCACGTTTCCGTCGACCACCCCGACCAGCCTGGTTTCGCTCGGCACCGGGGTGCAGCCCGGCGAACACGGGATCCTCGGCTTCACGCTGAACGTCCCGGGCACGGATCGGGTGCTCAATCACATCCTGTGGCGCGACGATCCGCCGCACGCCGAGTGGCAGCCGCTGCCCACCTGGTTCGGGCGGCTCAACGAGTCCGGGATCGGCGCGCGCGCCGTCTTGCCGGCCGCGTTCATGGGCAGCGGGCTGACCGATTCGGCCTACCGCGGCGCCGAATTCCGCCCGGTCGAACCGGCGGACGACAACGCGCAGCGGCTGGCCGACGAGCTGCACGCCGCGCCGGGCCTGGTCTACGGCTACACCGGCGCGCTGGACTTCGCGGCGCACGCGTTCGGGGTCGGGTCGTCCCACTGGCACGACGCGGCGGCCCAGATCGACGCCCTGCTGACCCGGCTGGTCGACCGGCTGCCCGGCAACGCGGCGCTGCTGGTGACCGCCGACCACGGCGGCTTCAACGTCCCCCCGGACGCGCGGGTTGACCTCGACACCGACCCGCGGCTGACCGCGGGGGTCCGCGTCGTCGCCGGCGAGCCGCGGGTGCGCTACCTGCACACCGAGGCCGGCGCCGCGGCGGACGTGCAGGCGGCCTGGGCCGAGATCCTCGACGGTAAGGCGCACGTCTACAGCCGCGAGCAGGCGGTGGCCACGGGCATGTTCGGTCCGGTCAACCCCGCGCACCTGCCGCGGATCGGCGACGTCGTCGTCGTCTGCACCGGGGATGCGGCCGTGCTGGCGACCGGACACGAGCCGCCGGAAACGGCCAGGCTGGTCGGCTTCCACGGCGCGGCGACGCCCGCCGAGATGGCGATCCCGCTCATCGCGTTCAACCACAACGGACTTTGATCGTTTTCACAGCTCGCCGGGATGGCCCGTCCAGCCTCGGGTAGTAATTTCGGGCCCACTGTGACAGGCGGGGGTGCGGGTAAAGCTCGACGACGGCGGTCGGCCGTCGCCATCGTTGCGGCGCTCGGCGTGTTCTGCGCGGTCACCACGGGCTGGGCGGCGCGCGGAACCGCGCCCGCGCTGCCGCAGCCCGCGGCCGGCGTGAATGTGGCTCGCGCACAAGCACATAACGCGAACCCCGCCCCCGGTTCCGCACCCACCCATCACAAGACCACCAAGACGGCGTGGATGACCCGGGATCGGCCGCCGACATGGGCCCGCTCGGCGCCGCCTGCTATCGGGTCGCCACTACCGACTTCGTTTGCGCCCGCGGTATTCCGGCTGCCCCGCGCGCCGTCGTGCGCTTCGGGGGCGGTTGCACCGGACGATCTGCTGACGCGGCTCTGCATCGCGCGCTGCTGAGGGCTCGATCGCCCGCGGCGGCCGCCGTCGTTGCACCGCCGCGTGTGCGAGTAGGCCTGTAACCCCCATGCCTACGTCCCAACAGAAGAGTCCACATTCGCGGCTCATACCGCCGTCGTTAGGCAGAGACAGCAATGAATTTCACAACGCTTGCGCCGGAAATCATCTCCGGTGACATCCATGACGGCCCCGGCTCGGGGTCGCTCGCCGAGGCCGCGACGGCCTGGGCCGCCCTGGCCGTTCGGCTGCACACCGCGGTCGCCGACTACCGCGCGGTGACCTCGAAACTGGTGGCCCGCTGCGACGGCCCCGCGCCGGCCAGCGCGGCGCCCTACATCGATTGGCTCACCACCACCGCGATCCTGGCCGAACAGGCCGCCGCCGGGGCCGCCGCGGCCGCGAGCGCCCACCGGGCGGTGTTGGCGGCGACGGTGCCGCCGGCGGCGATCGCGGCCAATCGCGCGCTGCGCGGATCGCTGATCCTGGCCAACCGCCTGGGACAGGGCGCCCCGGCCATCGCCGACACCGAGGCCGACTACGAACGGATGTGGGCCCGCAACGCCGCGGCCATGTACGCCTACGCCGCGGACTCGGCGGACGCGGCGGCCCTCGCACCGTTCACCTTGCCGCCCGGCGGGGCGGACCAAGCCACGTGGGCGCTGCGCTCGGCGCCCGAGGTCGTGGCGGCGGGCCGGCAGCTGATGTCGGCCGCGCCCGGCGCGTTGCGGGCGCTGTCGGCGTCTCCGCTGGCGACGTTCGACGTCTCCCTCGCGTCGGCGACCTGCCCCCTGTCGAAGCTGAGCTCGCTCACGGCGCCGTCGGGGGTGGCGATCGCCCGGCTCAACTCCCTCAACAAGGCCGCCGCGCTGCGGTGCCTGCTGCCCGGCCGGCGTGGCGTCGGCGGCGCGGCCGTTACGGTCGGCCGCGCGGCCTCGGTCGGGGTGCTTGCGGTGCCACGGACGTGGACCGCGGCCGCCGCCCCCGCGGTGGTCTACCGCGGAACCGTCGCCTAACGCCCGTCGCGTGCGGCATACGACCGCGCGGCGTCCACGATCGCGGCGAACAGGCGCATGTCGTCCAGGGACTGTTCCGGATGCCATTGCACCGCAAGCACAAACGTGTCGCCGGGCAACTCCAGCGCCTCGACGACGCCGTCGGGATCCCAGGCGCTGACCACCAGGCCCGCACCGACCTTGTCGGTCGCCTGATGGTGGTAGCACGGCGCGTCGGTGGACTCCCCCACCAGCGCGGCCAGCCGGCTGCCCGCGACGGTGCGCACCGGCAACCGGGTGAACACCCCGTTGCCCGCCCGGTGCCCGTCGTGTCCGAGGACGTCGGGCAGGTGCTGGTGCAGGGTGCCGCCGAGCGCCACGTTGAGCACCTGCGCGCCGCGGCAGATGCCCAGCACCGGCAGGCCGCGGTCCAGCGCGCCCCGCAACAACGCGAATTCCCAGGCGTCGCGGTCGGCGCGCGGTGGATCGGTGGCCGGATGGGGTTGCTGGCCATAGGCCGCGGGGTCCAGGTCGTAGCCGCCGGTGATCACCAGCGCGTGCAGGCCGTCGAGGACCGCGCCGAGGGTCTCGGGTTCCGCCGGTTGCGGGGGGAGCAACACCGCGGCGCCGCCGGCCGCGACGACGCCTTGAAAGTAGTCGGCCGGCAGATAGCCCGCGGGGATGTCCCAGATCCCCGCCTGGACCCGCTCCAGGTAGGAGGTCAGGCCCACCACCGGCCGCCCCTTGGCGTTCACAACCGCGCATCCTTTCCGCATCGGTGTGCTGAGCGACCGCTCGGCACAACGGCTCCGGGCTCCGGTCGAAACGGTACCGGCCCCAGGCGATCAGCGCCGCGCGGCGGGGACCAATTCGATTGTGCGAATGGGGGTTCCGCGCGCCGACCGGCGGCTACCAGGTGCTGGTACGCAACACGATCTCGGCGGCCAGCTGCGCCGTCGACTCCTGGACCGTGCGCCTGCCCAGGTGCACCACGCGGTATTCGGCGTACACATACTGCTGGCTGGCCTGGGCGACGGCCCTGGTGGCCGGCGAGCTGACCAGGACCGTGGTGCCGATCTCCACCGGCGGGCAGTGTTCGTCTTGGACCACGCCGTCGCGGTTGGGCACCCGCGGGTGACCGCGGTCGATCACCACGAGACCCACGAACCGCCCGAGTTTCGTCGCCGCGAGCTCCCAGGCCAGCTCGGCGCCGGCGCGATCGCCCATCACCACGGCCCATCCGATGCCGAATGCGTCCAGGATGCCGACCACCGACTTGGGCGTCAGGCGCGCGTCGAGACCGATGACGACCGTCCGGAGTGAGGCGGTGTGCAGGCGCTCGCACACCGCGTCATACGCGGCGGGGACGCGATCCTCGTCGCCCAGGATGACGACGACGACGCCCTGTTCCGGACCGGCCACGGCTACCGGGACGGGGAACCCGTCGAGCGTGGTCATCATAGAGGGCATCTACGCACGCTACAGGGAATCGGTCTGCGCGCGCGACGATTTCTACAACATCCTTGCGCGCGCAACGGGTTTGCATCGCCGTCAATTCGACCTTCACGCGCGCACAACTGAGTGAATGTCCTACGGCCGCAAGCGAGTTGCGATGTGCGGTCGGCGCGGCGGTGGACCGTCGAGCAAAGCGAAAACCGCGCCGACGTCGAGATGAGCGGCGAGCAGATCGGCGATCGCGTCGAGCTGCGCATCACGCCGGGCGGCGACGTTGGTTTCGGCGGCGACGAACCCGCGCCCGGCCGCATCCGCCACGCGGATGAGCCAGGCGCGGCGGAACTCGTCGTTGTCGAGCAGGCCGTGCCAATGCGTGCCGAACACCGCGCCGCGCACCAGCCCGTGCGGTTGGCAGTCGCGCCCGCCCTCGGCGCCGAACCAGCTCTCCTCGGCGAACCGCGACACCCTGCCGTGATGAATTTCGTATCCGGTCAGCGGTGGCGGCCACCGGCGCAGAATCTTGGCCTCGCCGAAGGCGATGTCGGCGTCCAACAGCCCCAGCCCCGCGACCTCGCCGGCCCCGGATTCCACGGCGTCATCGATGCGCCGGCACAGCATCTGAAAACCACCGCAGATGCCCAGCACCGGTTTTGCGGCTGCGGCGTGCGCGGTGATCGCCTCGGCCAGGCCGCGCTCGCGCAGCCAGGCCAGGTCGGCGACGGTGGACTTGCTCCCCGGGATCACGATCAGGTCGGTGTCGGCCAGGTCGGCGGGGTCGGTGGCCCAGCGCACCAGCACGCCCGGTTCGCAGGCCAGCGCCTCGATGTCGGTGGAATTGGAGATCCGCGGCAGCCGGATCGCGGCCACCCGCAGCCACTCGCGCCCGCGCGGCGGTTCCGGGGTGCCGACGACGCGGTGCGCGACCACCGAAAGCGAGTCCTCGGCGTCCAGCCAAAGCTCGTCGGCGTAGGGCAGCACCCCATAGGTCGGGCGGCCGGTCATCGCATGCAGCTGGCGCAGACCGGGTTCCAGCAGTGCGGGGTCGCCGCGGAATTTGTTGACGACGAAGCCGGCGATCAACGCCTGGTCGTCCGGCTCGAGCACCGCGACCGTCCCGAACAGGTGGGCCAGCAGGCCGCCGCGGTCGATGTCACCGACGAGGATGACCGGCAGGTTCGCGGCCCGGGCCAGCCCCATGTTCGCCAAATCCGTGGCGCGCAGGTTGATTTCGGCCGGCGACCCGGCGCCCTCGCAGATCACCGCGTCGAATTCGGCACGCAGGCAAGACAATTCGTCGGCGACGATCCCGGCGAGGCGGTCGCGATGCCGCACATAGCTCGCCGCCGTCACCGAATCGGCGACCTGGCCGCGGATCACCAGCTGCGAGGTCCGGTCGCTGCCGGGTTTGAGCAGGATCGGGTTGAACCGGACGCTGGGCTCCAGCCCCGCCGCCCGCGCCTGCAGCGCCTGCGCGCGGCCGATCTCGCCGCCCTCGACGGTGACCACGGAGTTGTTGGACATGTTCTGCGCCTTGAACGGCGCCACCCGCACCCCGCGGCGGGCCAGCAGCCGGCACAGTCCCGCGGCGACCACCGATTTCCCGGCGTCGGAGCTGGTGCCGGCGACCAGCAGCGCCCCGCTCATCCTTCGGCGGTGTTCGCCGGGCCCTGCCCGTCCACCAGACGCAGAATCGCACCTTTGCCCCGGCAATCGTGCGATTTTCTGTCTGCTCGCGCTAGAGGCACGTGAGGATTTCGACGCCGGTGTCGGTGACCAGAAGGGTGTGCTCGAACTGCGCGGTCCACTTGCGGTCCTTGGTGACCACCGTCCACCCGTCGTCCCAGATCTCGTAGTCCAGCCCGCCGAGGTTGATCATCGGTTCGATGGTGAACGTCATGCCCGGCTGCATGACCGTGGTGACCGAGGGCTGGTCGTAGTGCAGCACCACCAAGCCGTTGTGGAACGTGGTGCCGATGCCGTGGCCGGTGAAGTCACGAACGACGTTGTACCCGAACCGATTCGCGTACGCCTCGATGACGCGGCCGACGACCGACAGCGCCCGCCCCGGCTTGACGGCGTTGATCGCGCGCATCGTCGCCTCCCGGGTGCGCTCCACCAGCAGCCGGTGCTCCTCGGATACGTCGCCGGCCAGGAAGGTCGCGTTGGTGTCGCCGTGCACGCCGTCGATGTAGGCCGTGACGTCGATGTTGACGATGTCGCCGTCCTCGACCACCGTCGAGTCGGGGATGCCGTGGCAGATGACCTCGTTGAGCGACGTGCAGCACGACTTCGGGAAGCCCTTGTAACCCAGGGTCGACGGGTAGGCGCCGTGGTCGACCATGTAGTCGTGGGCGATCCGGTCCAGTTCATCGGTCGTGATCCCGGGCGCCACCGCCTTGCCCGCCTCCTGCAACGCGCCGGCCGCTATCCGGCCGGCGACGCGCATCTTCTCGATCACCTCCGGCGTCTGCACCCACGGCTCGCTACCCTCCCGCACCGTGGACTTCCAGGCGTACTCCGGGCGGGGGATGCGGACGGGCACCGGCAGAGTCGGGGACAACTCTCCGGGGGCAAGCGCGGTGCGAGCAGGCATGCCGACCAGCTTAACCGCGCGCTCGCCCCCGATGCGGGCCCTCGAGACGGCCGCGGATCAACGAGCGCCGCGGCCCTCGGATGGTGACCGAGCCGCACACCACCCGGCCCGTCAACACCACGTGGGGCCGGCCCTCGCCCGGCGCGTCCCTGCGGCGGTCGCGGGCGCTGCCCACATAGACCTGGACGTCATCGATCGAGGCGCTGGCCCCGTCGGGCAGCCGGATGTCCACCGAGCCGCCCCGCACGTCGAGTTCGATGACCACCACCGGGCCGGCGAACCGCGCCCTGGTCAGGTCGAGATCGATCGAGCCCAGCCGTCGGACCAACGCCAGGCGGGTGGGCACCGTCCATTCGCCCTGGCGTTTGAGCGAGCCGGCCCAACCGCGCAGCTCGACGCGGTCGGCCGCGGACGTGACGATCGCGCCCGGCCCGGGCAGGTCGCCGACCAGCCCGTCCAGCTCACCCCGGGTGCGCGCGTAGGACACCTGCGACGAGCGCTGCTCGAACTCGTCGATGTCGATCAGCCCGAGTGCGACGGCGTTGTGCAGTCGCCGCATCGTGCCGTTGCGGTCGGCGTCGGATACGCGCAGCGAAACCGGAGCCACCATGTCGCCGCCGGTATCCGTCATGATCGCAATTTACCGCCGAGCGGCCCGTCGGCGTCAGGCCAGATGGCGCCGCCCCGCTGCGCCCGCCGCGGGCGGCGCGCTTGCGAGCGGCTAGGCCAGGTGGCGCCGCCCCGCTGCGCCCGCCGCGGGCGGCGCGCTTGCGAGCGGCGCTAGGCCAGGAAGTCGGGCGGCAGCGATTCGAACATCACCTTGGTCATCCGCACCGCGTATTCCGAGCTGCCGCCCCCGACGATCAGCGAGGCGAACGCCAGGTCGCCGCGGTAGCCGGCGAACCAGGAATGCGAGCCGCCCGGGAACTCGGCCTCACCGGTCTTCCCGTACACCGCGCCGCACCCGGCGATCTCCTTGGCGGTCCCGTTGGTGACGACCAGCCGCATCATGGGCCGCAGCGCGTCCACCATCTTCGGGCTGATCGGGGTGGTGTCGCCCTGCACGGCGGTCGGCCGGCCCGCGATCAGCTGCGGCGTGGGCGTCTTGCCCGCGGCGACGGTCGCCGCCACCAGCGCCATGCCGAACGGGCTGGCCAGCACCTTGCCCTGGCCGAAGCCGTCCTCGGTGCGCTCGGCGAGGTCCACCGTCGGGGGCACCGACCCGGTCACCGTCGTGATGCCGTCCACCTGATAGTCCAGCCCGATCCCGTAGCGGGTGGCCGCCTGCGTCAGGCCGCGCGGCGGCATCCTGCTGCTGAGTTCGGCGAAGGTGGTGTTGCACGAACTGGCGAACGCCCGCGACATCGGCACCACACCCAGGTCGAAGCCGCCGTAGTTGGGGATGGTGCGGTGGCCGATGTCGAGGTGGCCCGGGCAGCCCAGCATGGTGTTGGGGGTGGCCATGTCGCGGTCGACGGCCGCGCCGGCGGTGACCATCTTGAACGTCGACCCCGGCGGGAACAGGCCGGTGGTGGCCAGCAGGCCTTCCGCGTCGGCGCCCCCGTTCTGCGCGATCGCCAGGATCTCCCCCGTCGACGGCTTGATGACGACCATCATCGCCTTGCCGCCGCGGGTGTCCACCGCGCGCTGGGCGGCGTTTTGCACCACCCGATCCAGCGTGATCGAGATCGACGGCGCCGGCGACCCCGGCACTTCGTGCAGCACCTCGACCTCGACACCGTTCTGGTTGACGCTCACCACCCGCCAGCCGGCCTCACCGTCGAGCTGGTCGACGACGGCCTTCTTCACCTCGGCCATGACGGCGGGGGCGAAATGCGGGTCGGTGGGCAGGATTTCGGGCTGGGGCGTGACGACGACGCCGGGGAGCCGGCCGATCGCCGGGAAGACCTTGTCGTTGTCGTCGGGGTGCAGCGTCACCAGGTCCACCGGCTGGGTCGCCGAGCTGGCCTGCTCGGCGAGCAGTTGCGGGTCGCTCAGCCCGCCGTTGAAGGGGTGCAGGACGTCGACGATCGCGTGCGCCGTCCCGATCAGCGCCGCGCCGGATCCGGCCTGGGTGGCGTCGAGCGTGTAGTGGTACAGGTAGCCCGGGACCAGCACGTCGCTGCCGCCGAGCTCGTTCACCGAGGCGCGTCGCGGCGCGTCGGCCCGCAGCGCGAACGTCTGGTGCTCGCCCAGTTTGGGGTGCAGCCCGGTGGTGGTCCAGCGCACCTGCCAGCGGCCCTCGTCGCGGGCCATTTTCAGCTGGCCGTCATACGTCCAGGTCCGGTTCTTGGGGAGGTGCCAGGTGAAGCGGTAGGCGACCGTCCCGGTGTCCTCGGCGTACTTGGCGTTGAGGATCTGCGTGTCGAGGTGGGTCGCCTGCAGCCCGGCCCACGCCGCGTTCAGCGCTTCGCGGGCGTCGTTGGGGTTGTCGCTGAGCTGGGCGGCGGTGGCGGTGTCGCCGATGGCCAGGGCGGCGAAGAACTTCTCAGCCGCCGGGCCGGGGCCGTCGGGCCGGGGGGTGCAGCCGGACATCGCGACGGCCGCCAGCAGCAGCCCGGCCGCCACGATTACCAGTGGGGTTTTTGTGACCATTGGTACAGATGTTATGAAGCGGGGCTGCTCGGCCGCCGCCGACACACCGAGACCTGACCGTTATGGGCGGGTAACCCGGCCGAGCGTGCGGCCAGCCGCACGTTCCACGCCGAGTGTGCGGCCAGCCTCACACTCGCGGGATGAAGGAGCGCTAGTCGAGCAGCACCGTCGCGAAGGTGCCCACCTCGGCGAAGCCGACCCGGGCGTACGCCGCGCGGGCGACCGTGTTGAAGCTGTTCACGTACAGGCTGGCGGTGCGCCCGCTGCCGACGATCACGGCGGCCACGGTCGCGGTGCCTGCGGTGCCGATGCCCAGGCCCCGCCATTCGGGGTGCACCCACACCCCCTGGATCTGGCCGACGCCCGGCGACTGCGAGCCCACCTCGGCCTTGAACACGACCTGGCCCTGCTCGAAACGGGCCCACGCGCGCCCCGCCGCGATGAGGCTGGCCACCCGGCGGCGGTAGCCCCGCCCGCCGTCGCCGAGGCGGGGGTCGACGCCCACCTCGCCGATGAACATGTCGACGGCAGCCACCAGGTAGGCGTCCAGCTCGTCCGGCCGGACCTGGCGCACGCCGGGGTCGATGTCGCAGTCGGGGTGCCGGGACAGCGCCAGCAGCGGCTGACGGTCGCGCACGTCGCGCGCCGGGCCCCAGGCCGGCTCGAGCCGCTCCCACATCCGCATCACCAATTCGGCCCTGCCGACCAGCGACGAACAGCGCCGGGTTCCGCTCATCGCCTCGTCGGCGAAGGCGTCCAGGTCGGCCGCGGCGCCGCGCAGCGGGATCAGGTTGGCGCCGGCGAAGCACAGCGAGTCCTCCGCGCCGCGCAGGGTCCACAGTTCCCCGCCGATGGAGTTGGGATCGATGCCGTGGTCGGCCACCCGGGCCGCGACCATGCACGACCCGACCGGATCGTCGTCGAACACCCGCCAGACGGCGGCGGCGTCACGCACCACGGACACCCGTCGCTCGCCGACAAGGCGGAACAGGGGCGGAGCCGACATCTGGCGAACTCTCTTCTGATGCGAACTAATGGACCGGCGGCTGGGAACCGGCCCCCATCAGCTTACGGTGACGATCGGCGAACCGCTTGATGTTGTTTCAGGACCGTGATCGGTCCCCATCTCCGACGCGAGGCGCATGGCCTCTTCGATGAGGGTCTCGACGATCTGCGCCTCGGGCACGGTCTTGATCACCTCGCCGCGAACGAAGATCTGCCCCTTGCCATTTCCGGACGCGACGCCCAGGTCGGCCTCGCGCGCCTCGCCCGGACCGTTCACCACGCAGCCCATCACGGCGACGCGCAGCGGCACGTCCATACCCTCCAGGCCGGCGGTGACCTCGTTGGCCAGGGTGTAGACGTCGACCTGCGCGCGACCTGTCTCTTATACACA